>DAOVRJ010000276.1 GCA_030628225.1 Candidatus Zixiibacteriota bacterium
GACATCTACCGCCGGATGAGTCTCCGACCACAGCTCGGCACCCTTGGTCTCCAAGTCGAACAAACGGAAGGTCATCCCCAGTGTGGCGTTAACCGCTACCGAGTCAACGGCGTCCACCAGATAGCCCTGGTAGTTCAACTGGCCGGGAACGGCCTTGGAGAAACTCACGCTGCGGACCTGACCGTCGAGCTTGACGTTCTGCCTGGCCGCGGTCGCAGGAGCGGCCGAAAACAGAGCACTGGCCAAAACGACCAGGACCACAAGAACCACGAGTTCTCTGGTTCTCATGAGGCACCTCCTTTGAGGGTGAGAAATTAAAAGCATGGCCGGTTGAGCTCGCTGGCGCCCATTTGGCTGTATTTCAAAATTCTCAACCACATTTAAGGTCAATTAACCGTCGGTGTCAAGAAAAAAATAAGATACTTTGCAAGACAGGAAAACCGTGCTCGTGTTCATAGATCGTGTTCGTTGAGGGGACGGTGCGAAAACCGCCCCTGGTTTTTTCCGCAGAACTCGCTTAACTCTCTTAACTCTCCGAACTCGCTTAACTCTCTAAACTCTCTCAACTTTCTTTTTCCCTTGACATCCCGCCCTTCTTGGCCTATTTTTATGCCAAAATGGCAGTTAAGCTGACTTTTTTACGTTTTCACCTCCTATTCCGAGGAATGAGACGATGACTTTCGTGAGAAACTTACCAAAACAGCGGCAGAATGAAATTTTGGGCATCTTGCTCATGGCCCTGGCCGTTCTGGTGTTCATCAGCCTGTACTCCTATGCTCCGGCGGAGGATTATCTGCTCAGCAGCAGGGGTTTCGGCGACCCCACCGCCAATCTGATGGGTCCTGTGGGACAGATGGTCGCCTCAGCGCTGGTCCTTGTCTTCGGGTACTTCTGCTACATCGTTTCCCTGATGCTGTTTTTGTGGGGCATAAACAGGTTTTTCGGCACCGATACCGGCGTTCTGGTGAAGCGCGTTCTCTGTCTGGCCGGGCTGATAATCTTCCTGGGTGCTCTGACCGGCCTGATCTACCCCATGATCGAGTCGCCGGATATGGCGCAGCGGGCGGCGGCCATCCGTGCCGGCGGCGTAGTGGGCTCGGCGGTGGCCTATCTGCTGCTGCGCTACTTTCACATGGTCGGCGCTTATCTGGTGACCATCACCGTCCTGGTGGTGCTGATCATCACCATTACCGGCATCCGGCTGCGCGAACTGGTTGTGGGGACCGGCAGAGCCTTCGCCGGGCTGTCCCGCTGGCTGGCTAAATCCGTCCGGCAGAAACCCCGAAAAAGGAGAAGACCAAAACCCGTGCCGATCCGGGCAGCTCCTGTCGGGGTAGAGGGCAAAGAGGGCCACAAGCTGGAGCGGAAGCGGAAAAAGGCCGAGAAGCTGCGGCATAAGCTGGAGACCATCCAGGCGGAGGTGGAACACAAAGAGGTAAAGGAACGGCCTCCGCAGATCGTTAAGCCCCAGGAGGCTGCGCCCAAGGAAACGGCCAAGATCAAACCCATGGTACTGCCCTCGGGCCACAAGTACCAGCTGCCCTCCATGAGCCTGCTTCACTCGCCGCCCCCGCAAGACAGGGAGCAGGACGAGAAGGAGTTGTATGCCAACGCGGAGACCCTTGAGTCCAAGCTGGCCGATTTCGGGGTGCAGGGCAAGGTTGTCCAGGTCAGCCCCGGACCGGTTATCACCCGCTACGAGGTGAAGCCGGCGCCCGGGGTCAAGGTCAGCCGCTTCGTCAATCTGGCCGACGACCTGGCCTTAGCCATGCGCGCCTATCGCATCCGGGTGGTAGCCCCTATTCCTGGCAAAGATGCCGTGGGCATCGAGATACCCAATAAAAAATCCTCTATAGTCTACCTGCGGGAGATCCTCAATTCCGCCAGGTTCCAGCAATCCAGCTCCAAGCTGAACATGGCCCTGGGCAAGACCATCTCCGGCGAGCCGTTCTGCGCCGACCTGGCCCGGATGCCCCACCTGCTCATCGCCGGGGCCACCGGCTCGGGCAAGAGCGTCTGCATCCACTCCATCATCGCCAGCATCCTGTTCCGGGCCACACCTAATGATGTCCGCTTCCTGCTCATCGACCCGAAGATGCTGGAGTTGAGCGTCTTCAACAAGATCCCCCACCTGTTTATGCCGGTGGTTATAGAGCCGAAGGAGGCTGTCAAGACTCTTCGCTGGGCCGTGACGGAGATGGATCGCCGATACCAGATCCTGGCCCGGGCGGCGGTGCGCAACATCGATTCCTACAACGCTAAAATTCGTCAGCAGCCGCCCTTTCCCGGCGAGGTGCCGACGGAAGAGGCCGCTCCGCTGCCCTTCATCGTGATCATCGTGGACGAGCTGGCCGACCTGATGCTCACCGTCTCCAGCGATATCGAGGACGCCATCGGCCGCCTGGCCCAGATGGCCCGCGCCGTGGGCATCCACCTGATCCTGGCCACCCAGCGCCCCTCGGTGGACGTCATTACCGGGGTGATCAAGGCCAACTTCCCCACCCGGATCGCCTTCCAGGTGGCCTCCAAGACCGACTCGCGGACCATCCTGGACATCAACGGTGCGGAGACGCTGCTGGGCCGGGGCGACATGCTCTTTCTGCCCCCGGGACGCCCAGATGCGGTGCGCCTGCACGGGGCCTTCATCAGCGCCGAGGAGACGGAGAATCTCACCTCCTTTTTGGCCGGACAGGGCGTGGCCACCCAGCCCATCGCCGACATGGAGGAGCAGGTGGCCAGGGCCACGCTGGCTGCGGAAAAAGATGATCTGTTCGAGGAGGCCCTCCGGCTGGTTATCCACCACCAGCAGGGCTCCGTATCGCTGCTGCAGCGCCGGCTGAAGATCGGGTATGCCCGGGCGGGGCGGCTGATGGACCAGTTGGAGGACGCCGGCATCGTGGGCCCCTTCGACGGCAGCAAGGCCCGCCAGGTGCTGGTGGATCCAAACTACCTGGACGAGATCGGCGGCGCAGCGAATGTTTAAGATTCGGGATTCAGGGATTGGAAATCTTTTATATTTAGGATTCAAGGGGTCGAGGATTCGAAA
>DAOVRJ010000088.1 GCA_030628225.1 Candidatus Zixiibacteriota bacterium
CCGCCAGCCTCGCGGTCTTTCGCTACCCCCTCTGAAAAACCGAAACTCGAGACTCGGTAACCGTAAAATACATCATAAGCCCGTTGATTTTACGAATCTCGAGTCTCGAATCCCGAACCCCGGTTTTTACGAAGCTCGTTTATCGGTGTCGAAACTTGAAAAAACCGATCCTAGATCCAGGATCTAGGATCCAGTTCCATCCAGAATCCGGTTTCATATCGAGCATCGAGCTTCCAGTTACGGCCCCTGTTTTTCTATTGACGCGACACCGAGATCCCTTTTCTTTCCCTGATCTCTGATCTCTAATCTCTGGTGGGGTTGGGGTTAGGGGAGGATACTCACGGACACTCAATATCCTGCAGATCACCATCCCAGCAGTGCCACTGTTCATCGCCGAAGTGGTGCTCATCCTTCACCCGACCATCTTTGGTGGTCAGGTCCCACTCGATGTCCGTGTGATTTTCATACCCCTTGTTGTAGATGTCGTAGAAAGCATCGTACAGGGTGTCGGTGGTCGTTCCGTAGAAGATGTAACCGCCGTTTTCCGGGCCGCCGGGGACGATGTTGGTGTATTTGATGTCGGCTGTGCTGTCCTGCACATTGCAGTGCCATACGATGCCCACAAAGGGAATGGGGTAATCGGGATCTTTGTTCAGGGTCCAGGTGCCCTCGGTGAGAAAGAGATCCGCCTCCCCGGTGTACCAGAGAAAATCCTCGTAGTGCTCCTGTTTGGAGATGTACATCTCCCAGTAAGTTCCGTCGGTGTCGATGGAACCATATAGCTCAGCGGTATAGGTGTCTTCCTCGACGGTGAAATCGTATGACCACAGCCAGGCGCCGCCGGACTGCTGCTGGGGTTGGTGGGCGAAAGACTCCACGAAGGCGGCCGCGGGCACGGCCAGTCCCACCGTGATGATGATGTTCCAGATACCCACGTTGAGCGCTGCCCAGCCCCAGTTGTCCTGGGAGAGGGTGATATTATGAGGCGCATTGTCAGCGGGGGAAGTCATAGATTTGCCCGTCGTGAAATCGTCGAAATCCATCAGAAATGTGGACACCGGCGGGATCTGTGGGGGTTGCACTTCCGGTTCTGTAGGATTGTCCTCGCCGCAGGCGAAGATGAGAATTGCTATGGATACGAGCGATAAAAGAAGCAATGTGTAAAATTTCCTGCTGGTCGTTTTCATATCCCTGTTCCTTTCTTCTTTCTCGTTACAGTTATTGTCACTTGCTCGGCTATCTTAGCAACACCACTCCCATTCCTTATCTAAGATCGAACTGAATTCAAAGATCAGTTATCCGGCCATATCTGATGTGTCGCCAGCAGGTTGATTATTCTCTCAACTGGCTAGCTCATCGAGGGAATCTGGATGAAAATAAGCCTAATGGACTCGATGTGCCATACTAACTGGAAGAAAGTTCAAGTGAACGCCAGCGCTGATCTGATTATCCTTGCGCAGGTTGACAAAAAACCCCGGCGATACCATTCCAATATTGATCAAGCCGGGATAGATATTCACCCGAGCTTTATTGCCTTTTGTGCCTGATAAGATCAAAGATGCCATCAAAGAGTTGCTTTTATCATAAAAGAAACCCAATGTCCACACTAAAGATGTCGTCAGCCAGCGTGTGCCGTTGGCGTTATCGACTTCGATAAGATCTTTTGCCCACAATCCACCGGCTGCGGAGAAGCTGCTGCTATCAGCACGTTGGTAAGACAACCCCGTCATACCATGTATGCCCCAATGGCTAAAAGAGCTCCATGATTTTAAATAAGGGAGCTTTATTTTTATGGCAAAGTTTTGACCTGCGTTCTCTACGGTGCGTAAATGAGGATCATAACCGGGCATAAAAGACCAATCTCGCATATGCAGGGTATGTCCAAAAAACCTGGTCACTCGATCGGAAGAAAACAGCAGAAGTCCCAGGGGATTAAAAATATACATATCCGCGATGGGATCCACATTGGGACCGACGTAACTATTATTTTCTATGACTTCACATAAAAAATGATAGCTGAACCAGGATGAAAGTGCGCACAACATGGGCTTGGGATAGCCATGCCAGCGGTACCATTCTAGAAAAACTCGGTAAGTAAAACCACCTCCGATGAGATGTAATTGATAATTAGGATAAAATTGGGCATTTTTTAGTTCAACGCTTGTTGGAATCACCTCGCAGCGAATGAAATTCTCCCAACCGAATTTCGAAATGGCCCCGAAAGGATGAGATAGATTATAGGTGACGTTTTTCATACCAGTACGAAAATCTATATCATTGATGCTATTGGAACGATTGCTGATTTGGAGGATGCCAAAACCCCCATTGAGAATGACTGTCAAAGGGTTAAAGATGGCCTCCGAGCCGTAGGGTTTCCCGTGATAAAAATAGAAAGCTGAGTCATAGGATTGACAGTAAGTAGAAGAAACCAGGGTGAAAAATAGGAGGCAAGAACAACCCAGAATGATAATGCTGCGTTTTGTCTTCTTCCTGGGCGGATTTTGAATATTTACAGTTCTAAGTTCCGACGGCGATACCCGTTGCATCCGGACCACGACCTTTACAATAACAGACGGCGGCCACGGCTATAAAGGACCACAACCGCCGTCGGAGTTTTACATGCTTCAAATGACTATGAATCCACCTCGACCACCTTCGTGCCGGCCAGCTTGTCGCCCATCCGGCGGCCCTCAGGATCGGTGAGCACCAGGACGATCTCGATGATGCCCAGGATAAGGGAGATCACTCCCACCACAGGGATCAGTGCCCAGCCGATAACGGGTATGTACATGAGCACCTGCACGATAGCTCCCAGTGCGAACATCCAGTTGCGTTTGACGGATGTGATCGTATCTATATTTCCTCCCCCATCCAACATCACAGGGCGTAGCTTCATGACTTTCTTACCGATGGAACGATGGTCCATGAAATCAAATTCGAGTCCGTCGCGCAGAAGCATGTAGGCGGCACCGATGAGTCCTCCGATGATGGGGATGAGGCCAACGACAAATGCACAACCCACGTCGATGAGGGCAGCGAGGAATCTTTTCCCCAGATCGGCTTTTCCGTTGCCCTTTGGTTTGGTCTCTTTTGCTGGAGCCTCCGGTTTGGTCTCTTTTTCCGGAGTGGCTTGTTCTTCTGCCATGATGAATCTCCTTCTCGTAAGGGTTGTGCTCATCACGAACTGACGATTTGATCCGCGAACTGGTGAAGAGTTTCCGGCCTCCTTGTCTTTGAGATGTTAAAAAGCCGCCGATTGTTTTTTCCTCTAACAGCTTCTGTCGTAGCTCAACTTGTTTCCCTTATCAACCACCGTTAAAACGAAAGTGCTCCCGGCTAATTTTTTACCTCGATGACTTTGGTGCCGGCCAGCTTATCGCCCCAGCGACGTCCCTGAACATCGGTGATCAGCAGAACGATCTCGATAATACCTATGATAACTCCGGCCCAGATGAGTAACAATCTAAATCCACGGAGTGACCACATGACCCTCCAGCCTAATAAGATGTAGCTGGATCCGATAGCCTGGCTGAGCGGTCCCAGGATGAACATCCAGTTGCGTCTGATGGAGGTGTTGATGTCCACAGTTCCCCCGTCAACAGCCACCGGGCGCAGTTTCATCAACTTTTTGCCAATAGAGCGATGGTCCATGAACTCAAGGTCCAGCCCGTCGCGCAGCAGCATGTAGGCTGCCCCGACAAGTCCTCCGATGAGCGGGATGATCCCAACTACAAATGCCAGGGCTCCATCGATGAGCGCGGCCGGGATCCGCTTTCCCAGATCAGCTTTTTCATTGTTTTTCGGTTTGCTTTGCGAACCCTCCATGATAAACCTCCTTTAGGGGTTAGAGATAATCAACTTGCTCGGCAGTCGACGAAATCCACAAAATGGCTAAAAAATCGTGCTCTACCTCCGCGGGTCTTTAAATAAGCGAGATGGGATGGTTCATTGTTCCTTTTCCCTAAATCTCGTTTATAAGATTCTCAGAACTCCAGTCCCATGGAGAACCGGTGTACGTATTCCAGACGGCCCCAATTGGAACAGGCGTAATCGATCTTGACGGTGGTGGCCACAGTCAGGGGGTAGTGTATCCCGCCGCCGAAGGTCAACCCCTGCTCACTGTCCTCCCTGCCCAGGGCTTTGTAACCGCCGCGCAGGGCGATGAGATCGTTCCACATCACTTCGCTGCCCAGGTTGATGGCCTCGTTGTTGTCGTTGGGATGCATGGCGTCCAAGGCCACGGTCCAGCGCAGAGGTTCGCCGCTTAGCAGATCCATGGCAACGCCCACGCGGAAATTCAGGGGTAGATCCCAGGCGTGCGTATCTAGATAAGCTCCTACAGCTTCATTGTTGCCGGGGAGTCCAGGGTCGACGTCGTGAAAGACCGCGCTGTCCTTGCCTTCCATCTTCATTTTACTGCCGAAATTGGCCATGGACATGCCGATGCGCATCCCTTTGAAGCGGGTGATGTACAGGGTTCCCACGTCAAAGGCGAAGCTGGAGGAGTTCATGTGCCAGATGTTCTGCTGGATATATTTGACGTTGAAGCCAAAGGAAAAACGGTCCGTCAAACTACGGGCATAGCTGGCGGCCAGGGCGAAGTCGCTGGCCCCCATGATCTCCCCGGTGCCCTCGGGCTTATCAACGGTGGTGACTTCCCACTCCCCGTAATCCAAGGCGGTCAGGGAAGCTCCCAGGGTGTTGTTCCCGATATGCACTACCACTCCCCCGAAGTTGAAGTTCGTGCTGGCCAGCCATTTGGCGTGCATCAGTAGAATCTCATTGCCAGTGAGAGAAACCAGCCCGGCCGGGTTCCAGAAAAGGGCTGCGGCATCGTCGGCTATGGCCACGTATGCTCCCCCCAGAGCCGCAGCCCGGCATCCCACCCCGATCTTCAGAAACTGGGCCGCGCTGGTGCCCACCTTGGTGGTGGCCATAGCGGGCCCGACGGTCACCAAGGTTATCAGGAGAGCGAACAGGACTACTTTTCGCATGGGTTAACCTCCGCTGAGATCCTATTTAATGATGGCGAATTTGCCGATTTTTTCTCCGATGGACGATTCGATGTGGTAGATGTAGATCCCATAGGCGATTTCCATATCGTCCTTGGACAGTAGATTCCACGATTCGGAGCCGTCGTAGAGATCGTCATCGTGCTCAATGGTCTGCACCAGGTCCCCGTAGATGGTGTAGATGCGAATGGTACACCGGCGGGGTAGGTGGATGAAGTCGATCCGGCGCTCTCCCCGGCCGTGGCCGGGGGGGATGTCCGGTGGCAGGGTCTCCCATTTGGCCGCGCTCACGTAGGGGTTAGGCACAACTTTGATCAGATCCAGCTGGTTTTTAGTGGCCCCGGCTGTGCTGGGTACCTGGGTGCTGAAGGTGATCTGGTCGCTGGCCGTCAGGAGTTCGGCGATCTCTATGAAGGCCACATCCCCGGCCTGGGGATCGATCCTGGTTACGATGGTATCAACGGGTTCGACCACAAAGCTGTCCACAGTGACCCAGACGGTGTCCATCACCACCGAGTCGGGTGGGGCGGTGAAGGTGACCAGCCAGGTGCCCTTGGGCGTGCTGTTTTCGTATAGTACCGGCAGGACGTCGTCTCCGCTGGTCACATAAGAGTCTGGGTCGTTGCTCTGGTCTTTGTCGTAGAAGATGAAGTCGTTCTGCATTTCCTCGCTGACATTCCACACCTGGAACTTGACCGGCTGCGGGCTGACGATCTTGGATGTGTCCGCTATCGAGTCGAAGAAGCGGATCTCGTAGTCGGCGGGATAGCGAATCCCGCCCTGAGGGAAGAGTTGAGCGGTGATCTCGTAGTTGCAGTTCCCAACGGTCCAGGCCAGCAGGCTATCGATGACGTCCACGGTGTCCACGTCATCGATGGTCAGATCCAACCCGTCGAAGATGACCTCTTGTCCCTCCAGGCCGGTGTTGTTCTCCTCCACCAACTCTCCCAAATCCTCATCCAGGATGGAGAATGTAGTCCAGGCAGAGGAGGTGTCGTCGAAGGTGATCCGGTACTGGTGGCCGGTGATTTCCTGCGGGTCCAGTACCTCTATGGAGATGGCCGCGTCGGCATTGCCCTGATGGGTCAGGTTGACGATCTCCGGGGCCACATAGCCCAGGGGACGGGCGTTGGGGACCAGGGCGACGATGTTCGGCTCGGTGACCTGATCCGCATCTTTGATGGCCTTGCCGCACTCTACCGGGGACACGAACTGCTCCTGGCTGCCCTTATCGTAGGAACAGACGGCGTAGTAGTAGCGGATGCCGTTGGTCACATTCCGGTCCGTCCAGGAGTGCACCAGGCCTGTGTCGTCGCCCATGTAAAAATGAATGCCGGAGCTGTTTGGATCTGTGGCCGGCCGGCCCTGGTTATCCAGGGGGTGCGAGCCGGTGATGCCATCGACCAGATCGAACTGGGCGATGGGCTCCCAGTAGACCTGCACGCCGCGATTGTCGGTGATGGGATTACCCCAGGTGGCCCCCCGGTCGGTGCTGCGGTAGATGGTATAGCCTTCGAAGTCAAGCCCCAACAAGGGATCAACCGATTTCTCGGCGATCTCGTTCCAGTAAAGGGTCACCTGCCCATCCCCGGCCACGCCTGTCACGCTGGGCGCAAAAGGTGCCTTGGTGCTCTGGTAGCCTGAGCTGTAGATGCTCTGAGCCACCTCGGCGTTATTCCACAGATCCACGCTGTCGGCTCCCACGATAATGGCGATGGACATGGGTTGGGCTTCTCCCGGCTCCAGAGAGAAGTATCCCGAGCCGAAGAAGAAGACGTTATCGCCGATGGGAAAGGTCTCCGAGAAGCTGCCCGGGGTCAGGGCGATCCAGCCGGTTGAGTCGTTACCGGCATTGAAGGGGCTGTTGTAGTCGTAGCTCATCATGCTGGTCATACCCAGCTGGTCGCTCTCGTCGATGTCCCGGATCTCGAAGTCCGGCTCCCCCACAGTGGGCAGGCCGTCCCCTTCGCCCTCGTCCTCGGTGTCGGGGATGCCGTCAGCTCCCACGTCGTCGGAGAGCTGGTCCAGGTCGTTGGGATCCTGCTGGGCCTGTTCGTCGGTGGCTTGCCAGTCGCCATCGTCGTCGATGCCGTTGTACTGCGACTCGTCGATCATCCCGTCGCCGTCGTTGTCGATGCCGTCATGATCGTTGAAGGGGGTCTCCAGGTATTTGAAGCCCACCCAGCCCACGTCGCCGGGGAAGTTGGGGCTGCTGTTGTCGGTGTCCCAACTGTAGACGAAATTGTTCTCCCTGTCGAAGTCAACTCCGTCGTCGGCGAAGTCCGGATAGCCGCCCACGTCCAGGTCGACGAAATAGCCGGCCACCACCTTGTCCAGGCGTTTATAGCCGATATTCTTGATCTCGTAGACGAAGAAGATGATGTCCTCGGCGATAGCCGCCGCCCACTGATAGCCCCGGGAGCTGATCTCGATGCCCAGCCCCTGCAGGGTGTCTGTCTCCGGATAGTAGTCGTAGATGCCGGCGGCATTGCCCACGCCGTTAGAGGCCTGGTCGCTCAGCACGAAGTAGCTCTCCTGGTCGGCGGTGATCACCCCGGGCCCGAACTGGCCGGGCCACTCGGTCCACTCCGCTGGCCAGGTAGAGGGATCGTCGCTCATGGCCGGGCTCTCGTTGGGCAGGGGGGCGAAGTAGCCGGGGAGGGGCTCCAGGTCGTCGTCCCCGCCGTCCAGGATGCCCTCGATGGTGCAGTGGATGGTGTCCGGCTCCCCGGTGGTCGTGTCGACCCTGATGAACTCGCCGGCTATTATCGGTCCGAACTCGTAGCCGTACTCGTGGCCGCTGTAAGCGGGCCACTCAATGCGCGGGGGATAGCGGCCGATGGAGCCAAAGTTGGTGAACCGGGTCCTGACCCTGTTTCCGGCGTGAATGCCCGCTTTTCGATCGGGGTTGACCAGGGACTTGGCCAGGACTTCCCTGGCCTGTTGGTCACTCATATGCTTCTGGCCCGGTTGGCCGGCCCAGCTTTGCTCTGGAGCCAGAAGTCGGAGGCTGGCCAGGGCGACAAGCAGCAGGATAAACAGGGTCAATCCGCTGGTTTTTTTCATCCTCTTTCCCTCGTTTTAATAGTTTAATGACTTAAAAAGCTCTTTCCGCATAGTTTAGAATTCCAGCTCCAGTCCCACCAGGACCTTCCGCGGCTCACTGTAGAAGTGAGGCCTGTTGATGTAGTCGAGGCGGAGCTCCTCTCCTCCTTCCCCGATGAGATTTTCATAGGGGTTTAGATTGTAGGTGGCCCGCCCGGTGCTGCTCCACACCTGGTTCTCGTTATTTGTGTCGAAGATATTGTAGACACGCAAGAAGATTCCAGTACGCAGATCCCGGCCGTAAACGTTTCTCCAGATGAGATCCTTGCGAGCATTAAGATCGAAGTTCAGGGTGGCTGGCTTGCGCTCGCTGTTCTCCTCCCCGGTCCGGTACCCTTTGGAGTCCAATGGGGTATAGGGGAGGCCGCTGCCGTACTTGCCGATGAGCCCCAGGCCCCAGTTGTCAGGCTGGGACAGAGTCAGCGAAAGACTCAAAGTATGGGTCTGGTCCCAGTCCAGGGGCACCACCTTCTTTTCCGGCTGGACCCTCAGGTTGGCCGACCAGTCGGCGTGCTGGGCGTCGGGGTTGGAGGCGTTGCCCTCGGCCACCTGGTAGGTGTAGTTGATGTTAAAACCTAACAGGTTCCGGCGCCGCTTGGCCAGCTCCAGGGTGACTCCTTTGACGTTTCCATAATCCAGATTGACGTATTGAAAATAGCTCTCCGCGGCGGTGAGCTTGAACCTCTTGGTGCCGATGAGGTTGGTGATGTCCTTGTAGAATCCGGTGACGTTCAGGGCCAGGTCTTCGACCATCTCCTGCCGGAACCCAACCTCGTAAATGACCGTTTTCTGAGGCTCCAGCTCGCCGGCCACTATCTGTTTATCGCGGAGCTCAAATTCCGAGTTGGTATAGATGTAATTGTAGGTGGGAATCTGGAAGAAGTGACCGTAAGAGAAGTAGAGCATTCCTTTATCGGAGATGGGATAGGCCATTCCCAGACGGGGGCTCCACTGGCTATGAGTGCTTACCGGCACCGTTTTATCCTCTTCGGGGAAGTCGTCCCAGGC
>DAOVRJ010000206.1 GCA_030628225.1 Candidatus Zixiibacteriota bacterium
GCACCGAGACGAACTGTTTGGTCATGATGCCGCCGGCGCTCTCCTCATCGTACCTGAGAAGCTGTTGCAGTTCATCGGCTCGCTCTGCGCCGACCAGGTCCAGAACCTCCTCGGCCCGCTCCGAGGACAGCTCGCCGACGATGTCGGCAGCATCGTCGGAGGCCATCTCATCGACAATCTCAGCCAGGCGGGAGGCCTCGATCTCCTCCACAAGCTGATCGCGGGAGAGATCGCTGACCTCTAAGAGGACTCCCGAGGCCATAGGGGGATGCAGAAGCCGAAAAACGTAGCGCTTCTTCTCCTCCGTCAGATTGTCGATGAACTCGGCGACCTCCACTGGATGACGATCCTCGATCAGCCCCAGGATAGCTCTCGAGTCGTCCCGTTCTATGAGCTCATCCAGCTCATTGACGATCTTCTGCAGACTTTCTTCAATCATGGCAGTATCTTGTTGGTGATTTTGTGAGCGGGGGAAGTGTCCCCCTCGTTTTAGCGGCACCTAATGGTGCCGCCAATGCAAAGTGAAAAATGCAAAGTGCAAATTTCAAAATTAACTTCCCTAAGAGATCGTTACCTGATATAACCGGTTGGATGATCCATTTTTCATTCTACATTTTTCATTTTGCATTCTTCATTGCGACCTTCGAAGAAGGTCGTCCAGCTGTCTTCCGCTACCCCCTCTGAATAACCGAGATTCGAGACTCGAGATTCGTAAAAAACCCGGGGACCGGGAATCGGAAAAAGAAAAAAGCATATTCGTGATCTTGAGCATTACGGTTCCCAGATCCCGAGCCCCGAATCCCAAAACCCGATGCTCGTTACGATGCTGGATCCTCGATACGCGCTTTCAGTTGCTAATTTCTATACTGTTTTAGGTTTTACAAAGATCTAGGATCAAGGATTCGAACGATGAGTTCGGAGCTCGGAACTGAAAGATCTTAAAGCAAAAACAGGAACGGAGTGTGATGTCATTCCGAGTTCCGCGCTCCGAGTTCCCAACTTTTTCAACTCTCTCAACTCTCTGAACTCTCCAAACTCTCTTAACTCTCTCAACTCTCAAAACTATAATCCAGGATCCGCCTTTCTTTTTTCCTCCAAAACCTCCGCCCCCTCTTCCCCCAATCTCACCCTATCTTCGGGAAGGACAGAGCCGCCGGAGATGACCAGCTTCACCGCCTCCTCGATGGTCATTTGCAGAGAATAGACCTTCTCTTTGGGAACGAAGAGCAGATATCCGGATGTGGGATTGGGCGAGGTCGGTAAAAAGATGCTCAGCAGCTCCTTTTCAGTCTGCCTCTGAATCTCGCCCCTGGTCTCGGAAGTTTGAAAACCGATACAGTAGCTCCCTTTTTGGGGAAACTCGATGAGCACCGCTTTCTGAAACACGGCCCGTTTTCCGGAGAAGAAGGCCTGGCTGAGCTGCTGAACGGCAGAGTAGATTCTGTTGATCATCGGTATGCGGTTCACGAAGTCCTCGCCCAGCTGGATCACCTTTTTCCCGATAAAATTTCTGGCCACCACCCCGACGAACAGGATGAGCAGAATCACGGCCACGAAGCCCATGCCCGGAATCGTTCTGCCGGTCAGCTCGACGAGCTTTCCACCCAGAAGGCCATCGACTTTGCTGAACAGCTGGTAAAAGACATAGGCGGTGACCACGATGGGCGTCAAAACCAACAGGCCGGTAAAGAATATGTTACGCACCTGCTTGATCATCTCAGATCTGGTTCCCCGTGGAATCGGGTCTGGGCACGAACTGATAGACCCTTTCCCCTTTGCGGACCATGCCCAGTTCCTCCCGAGCCTTTTTCTCGATGTACAGGGAGTCGGTTTCCAGCCGCACGCATTCCTGCTTCAAATCCAGCTGCTCGGCGCGCAGACGGTGAGTTTCCTGCCGTAACTGCTCAATTTTTCTATGCTGGGCCCATATCTTCAACAGACCGTAATCTCCGCCCAGGTAAACGTAGCAGATGAACAGGAAACCCAGAATCAGCAGGAGGCGTCCATAGGGCCGCTTTTTCTGCGGCCGACGAAGAAATGCCTGCTGTCGACTGTTAGCTGCCGACACCTTTGTTTCCCTCCACAAGCTACCGACTCAGCTTCCCCAGAAGATCTCCTCCGGCATACCGGGCTGCTTCTGCCAAGTTTTCCTCTATGCGCAAAAGCTGATTGTATTTGCACACCCGGTCGGAGCGGCACGGGGCCCCGCTCTTGATCTGGCCAGCTCCGGTGGCCACAGCCAGATCGGCGATGAATGTGTCCTCAGTCTCCCCGGATCGATGGGAGATGACGGCGGTGTAGCCCTGGCTCTGGGCCATCTCGATACAATCCAAGGTCTCGGTGACGGTCCCGATCTGGTTGAGTTTGATGAGAATGGAGTTGGTCACACCCAGCTTGATGCCCTTGCCCAACCGCTTGGTGTTGGTGACGAACAGATCATCCCCTACCAACTGAATCTTCTGGCCCAGCTTCTGGGTCATAGCTTTCCACCCATCCCAGTCCTCCTCGTCCATGCCGTCCTCGATGGAGATAATGGGGTATTTGTCCACCAGCTTTGCGTAGTAGTCCACCATCTGCCGGGAAGTTAGCTCGCGCCCCTCCGAGGCCAGCACGTATTTCCTCTTTCTCCTGTTGTAGAAGGTGCTGGCGGCGGGGTCCATGGCGATGAACAGATCCTTTCCCGCCTTGTACCCGGCAGACTTGATGGCCTGCATGATCACCTGCAAGGCCTCCTCATTGGACCCCAGATCGGGGGCGAAACCGCCCTCATCGCCCACACCGGTACTGCATTTCCTGGCCTTGAGCACTTTCTTCAGATGGTGATACACCTCGGCACCCATACGCAGTGCTTCGGCGAAATCGCCAGCTCCCACAGGCATGATCATGAACTCTTGAAGGTCCACGTTATTATCAGCATGGGATCCGCCGTTGAGAATGTTCATCTGTGGCACGGGAATCAACTTGGCATTTGCCCCCCCCAGATACCGGTACAAGGGCAGATCCAGAGCATCGGCTGCGGCACGCGTTACGGCCATGGAGCAACCCAGAATGGCGTTGGCACCGAACTTGGCCTTGTTCTTGGTGCCGTCCAGCTCGATCATCATCCCGTCGATGGCCACCTGGTCTAGGGCATCCTCGCCCACCAACTGGGGACCAATCTCCTCATTGACGTTCTCGACGGCCGCCAGCACACCCTTGCCCAGATACCGTCTGGCATCCTTATCCCTGAGCTCAAGGGCCTCGTGCCTGCCGGTGGAAGCACCGGAGGGAACTGCCGCCCTTCCTATGGCACCACAGCCCAGGACCACCTCGACCTCGATGGTGGGGTTGCCCCGGGAATCGAGAATCTCTCGGGCGAAGACATCGATGACGGTGGTCATGGTATTCCTCCTTGGGAGACGAAATTTGTGCTTTTTTGGTAAGAGCAGCAGTTTTTCAAGCTTGACACCAGTTGAGTCTATCGAAGCTCGTTGGATACTCGAGGACTTTCCCACCCTCCCTCTTCCCCACCCCAGGATTTAGGGATTAGGGGGTAGGGGTTAGGGAAAAGAATAGAACCAAAAAACTCATGTTATCTCAACCAGGATTTAGGGTTTAGGTGTATAGGGGTTAGGGAAAAGCAAGAAGACCATGTTCTATCACAGTGAGTTGCATGTTGGGGGGTGGAAATGGGGACACTAACCCCTGACCCCTAACCCCTGTCTTTCTCGGGTCCCTAATCCCCAACCCCTGCCCCCTAACCCCTCTTTTCAACGAAACAACCGCCTCTCCAATCCGGCAATATTGTCTCTAACCCTCGCTTAAATACTTCCTTTTGGGCTAAAAGTCAAGAGATTTATCGGGGGCAGCCAGCAATTCGACCCACATCAATCCAGCCTGCCGGCCAGAATAACCGTTCCCTTTTCCCGGCAGACCAAACCCTGGCGATCGTCCAGGGCCTCCAAAAAAACGATGTAGATGCCCATCTTTAAAAGCTCCCCACCATCGCTGCGCCCATCCCAGATGGCCTCGCCGGCGCTGGAGCAACGTTCCTGATCGATGAGCGTGCGCACCCCCCGTCCCCGCACATCGAACAGGCGCATGGTGATCCGGGCCGCAGGAGAGGGCAGGGAATAGGAAATAATGGTCACCTCCTGATGGCCATCGCCGTCCGGAGAGAAGGGGTTCGGGCTAATGGACAGGGCGGCTTCAGTGGGAACCACCGGGGTAAAGATGCTGTTTTCCTCTCCGGGAGTGGCTCCCCGGGCATGCACGCACCAGCTCCAGTTGAGCGGATCGTTGGAACCCAGATGGGGGTTGATCCGCTCCAGGGAGACTCCTCCTCCACCTCCCCAATCTCCACAA
>DAOVRJ010000299.1 GCA_030628225.1 Candidatus Zixiibacteriota bacterium
ATGGCATCTATTTCCCCCTGGGGCACTTCCGTCAGCAGCCGGAAATAAGGCAGGATCAGCTCATCGGAGATGGACATGGTCTTGCCGTATATCTCCTTGGGTGGCTCACATATGCCGATGTAGTTGCCCAGACTCTTGCTCATCTTCTCCACTCCGTCGGTGCCCACCAGCAGAGGCATGGTGATCACAACCTGAGGTTCCTGCCCATACTCCCGCTGGATTTCTCTGCCCACAAGGAGATTGAAGATCTGATCAGTCCCTCCCAACTCCACATCGGCCCGCAGGGCCACGGAATCATATCCCTGCACCAGGGGATACAGGAACTCCAGGACGCTGATGGGTTGATTGGACTTATACCGATCGGCAAAATCCTCCCGCTCCAGAAGCCTGGCGATGGTGTACTTGGAGGTCAACTCCAGCACATCCCCGAAGCGCATGGGGCTGCACCAGCGGCTGTTGAACTCAATTATGGTCTTGTGAGGATCCAAGATCTTGAAAATCTGCTTCTTATAGGTTTCGGCATTTTTCAGCACCTCTTCCCGACTCATCCGCTTTCTGGACTCCAACCTCCCACTGGGGTCACCGATCATGCCGGTAAAATCCCCGATCAGGAAGATAACCTCATGCCCCAATTCCTGGAATTGCTTGAGCTTGCGAATAGTAACCGTATGACCCAGGTGAATGTCCGGAGCAGTGGGGTCAAACCCCTGCTTGATGCGCAAAGGGGTACTCGTCTTCATAGACCGCTCCAGCTTGGCGATGAGCTCATCTTCGGGCAAAATCTGTTCTGTACCCCGTTTGATAATCTCCATCTGGGCATTCACGTCCAACATCCGTGCCTCCTGGTCGCTGTTCGTCCCTAAAACCCCTCAACTGTATCCGCTGAAATAATACTCGATTTCAACGGTAAAGGCAAGAGGAAAATCACCCCGAGAGCAGAGGTTTACCCCATAACTTCCTTGACTTCTCTCTATGGATTACCTATAATGTGAACGAAATTTACAACAATCTCATCTTTCCCCAAACCAGAGAACACAATGTCCCTTTCTGCTCCCCGCAGATCTGAAAACCAGTGGTGGAAATTGACCAAAATCTCCATTCTGGTCTTCCTGAGTCTGTTAACTCTTTTAATTCTGGCCGTAGCCGTGATCTGGATCTCCTACCGATCCGATCTGCCCTCCCTCAGCCAACTGGAGAGCTATGAGCCCAGCCTGATCACCAGGATCTACTCGGATGATGGGGTTGTGCTCAAAGAGTTTTACAGTGAACGACGAATCCTTGTCCCTATGGAGAAAATGCCATCAACTCTCATCGATGCGCTTATATCCATGGAAGACAGAAAGTTTCGCAAACACTGGGGTGTTGACCTCCATCGCCTGGCCGGTGCTCTGTATGCTAACATGAAGGCCATGCGCTACGCTGAGGGGGCCAGCACCATCACTCAACAGCTCGCCAGGATGCTCTTTTTAACCAGGGAGAAGATCCTGACCCGCAAGATCAAGGAATGGATGACCGCCCTTCAAATCGAGAGGACTTACTCCAAAGACCAGATTTTAGAGATGTACCTCAACCACTATTATTTCGGCCAGGGAGCTTACGGGGTCCAATCCGCGTCGCAGACATTCTTCAGCAAGGATGTTCAGGATCTCACCCTTGGCGAATCAGCTTTGCTCATCGGACTTCTGCCAGCTCCCTACAGATACGATCCCTTGGAACATCCCGAGATGGCACTGCGCCGCCGGAACATCGTTCTATGGACCATGCAGGACTTCGGGAAAATCTCTCCCGAACAAGCCCAAGAGACCATGGCCGAGCCCCTGCACCTCAACCCCCAGGCTCGCCAGGGTGGCCTGGCTCCCCACTTCGTTGAGCAGGTGCGTCAGCACCTGGAGCAGAAATATGGCAGCCAGTTTCTCTATCAGGGAGGTATCAGTGTGTTCACCTCTCTGGACTCACGCTTGCAGATCATCGCCGAGGAAGCTGTTGCCAAAAAAACAGACGATCTTCAAGCCACCATTGATATCAAAGCCTCCAAGGGAGATAAGCAATATCTGTTGCCAGCCACTACGGCATCTGGAGGAGATACCCTGCTGCCCAGGCAGATTCAGGCGGCCCTGGTGGCTTTGGATCCTGCGACCGGCTACATCCGTGCCCTAGTGGGCGGGCGGGATTTCCAGAAAAGCCAGTTCAACCTGGTCACCCAGGCCCCTCGACAGCCAGGATCGGCTTTCAAACCCTTCTTGTACGCCGCCGCTATAGATAATGGCTTCAAGACCACCGACATCATCTACGATGCCCCCATCGTTCTGCCGGCTATGTACGGACAGGAGGAATGGCGACCAGAAAACTACGATAAGACCTTCCGCGGGCCAGTAACCCTGAGAAAAGCCCTGACCAAATCCATAAATCTAGTGGCTATCAAGCTGTTGCAGAAGATCTCCCCGGCCCAGGTAATTTTCTATGCTCAGCGCATGGGTATCAAGACCCCCCTCTCCCCCGTCCCCTCCCTGGCTGTGGGCACCAGCGAGGTGAAGCTTCTGGAAATCACGGCCGCTTACGGTGTCTTTGCCAACGGAGGCACCAGACATGAGCCCATCTGGATCCGGCAGATACTGGACC
>DAOVRJ010000176.1 GCA_030628225.1 Candidatus Zixiibacteriota bacterium
AAATGAAAAGTGAAAAGTTCAAAGTTACTTCTTTCTCTGCTTTCCCATTTTTCATTTTGCCTTTGAGGAAGGATCTGCGCCCACTGGACATCCCTTTTGTCCAACCAATACTGCTGATCCAAACTAATAGTAAGGGTCCATTACCCCCTCACTCCGCCACCTCTTGCATGGCCTTAATAAGCTCGTCCACCTCCTCCGCATCCAGCTTTTTATCCTCCATCGCCCGCTTCATGATCCCGCTGAGCAATTGGAATTCCTCCTTGTCCACCCGGCCATCCTTGACGGCCACTATGAAGTCGTCGATGTTCTGGCGAGCCATCGTCTCGTCATAGTCCACGGGCAAATTGCTGGTAATCTGGCCGACCATCTTGTTAACGGCCATTTCGACAAGTTTTCCCCGATTCATGTAGAGAACCGCGGCAGCGACTATCACCAGCACGATGATCACCAGAACAGTGATCAGACAACCCTTGCCCTTCATACCGTACCCCCTTTCGGAGTGATATACCAATCTTGCTTACAGCCTCCCTGACCTGAGAATACCGATGATCAGCCAAATACCCAGCAGACCGGCGAACAAATAGCCCAGGATGCCTATCAGGGGATAGCCGAACAAAAATGGCTTTACCTCCAACCGCATGATCATAGAAGACCCCACGATGAGGGCAGCTATGATCAGGCTAAAGGAGATGCGGTTGCTGGCCCGGTCCAGCTCGGTGATCATCTTGTCCAACCCCTTGTGGCGAAACTCTAAGGCCAACTGGCCCCGGCGCATCTTCTGCAGTATGGCGCTCAGCTCCTGGGGGAGCATGGTCAACAGCCGGTGGAGGTCCTTTCCGGTCCTGAGCAGATCCCAGAAAATTATCTGGGGATCATATCGCCTGCTGAGCATCTTCTTGACGAAGGGCTTGGCCTCGGTCACGAAATCGTAATCTGGGTCCAGCAGCCGACCCACCTCCTCATAGGTTCCCAGAGCCCTGCCCAGGAGCATAAACTCCGACCGCACTCTGATCTGATACCGGTAGGAGATCTGGAAGAGATCCCCCATCACCTTCCGCATATTAACCCCGCTCAAGGGCACGCCGGTATACCTATCCAGCAGATCGGCCATTTCCATCTTGAGGCCGACCATATCAATCTCCTCGCCGACAATCCCTACCTCCAGATAGAGCCGCCCCAGTTCATCCACATCCTTGTGAAAAATGGCCACAAAAATCTCGCTAAGCTGCTTCATCATCCCCGGACTCAACCGGCCCATCATGCCGAAGTCAACGGGAGCGATGATGTTGCCCGGCAGCACGAAGAGGTTGCCCGGATGGGGATCGGCGTGAAAGAAACCGTCCTCGAATATTTGCTTCAACAGCGCCCGGCCACCGTTTTGGGCGATGATCTGCCTGTCCAGGCTAAATTCCTCGAACCGGCTCAAGTCCGAGATCTTCACTCCGTCGATGAACTCCGTGGTCAACACCCGGGAGGAACTCAGCTGCCAGTGAACTTTTGGGACGTGAATCGTCTTCTCCTTGGCGAAGTTCCTGGCGAAGATCTCCATGTTTCCCGCTTCGTTGGTGAAATCAACCTCGCGCTTGGTGGTCCGATCCAGCTCATCCACGATGCCGGTGGGATCGTACCGTCGGCTCTCGGGGAGGTGCTTGACCAGCAGGTTGGCCATGTCGCGCAGGATGCTCATGTCCTCCAGGATCACCTTGCGAACCCCGGGACGCTGCACCTTCACGATGACCTCCTGTCCATCGAGGGTCTTCGCCCGATGGACCTGCGCCAAGGATGCCGAGGCCAACGGCCTGCGGTCAAAGCTGGCAAAGAGCTCTTCCGGGGGACGGCCCAGCTCCTGCAGGATCACCTGTTTCACCCTGTTGAACCCGATGGGTCTCACCTCATCCTGGAGCTTGGTCAGCTCCACCACATACTCTGGGGGAATCAGGAAGGGCCGCATGCTGAGCACCTGCCCCAACTTGATAAAGGCCGGCCCCATCTCTTCCAGGGCCAACCTCACTCTCTCCGCGTCGGAGAGGTCGACCACCGCTTTCAGCCTGCGCATTTTCAATCCCTGGCCGCGGAGCAGATATACGGAAAGCTTCATCCGGTTCAGGATGTGCCCGAAGCCGTATTTCAGAGACACGGCCAGGATTTGGCGAAATCGCTTCAGGTGGCGGTACCCTTTGCCGATTTTAGTGATGGGCATGGTTGGATAACCTGGAAGATAATGGAAAGTGATTGAATGCGTTGCTGGTGATTAGAAAAGGAGCTAGGAGTTAAGGGTTAGGGATTAGGGTGTTAGGGATTAGGTGATTAGGGATTAGGTGATTAGGGATTAGGTGCTTAGGGAAAAGCAAAACATCAGGTTTTAAAACAAAGATTTGAAAGATGGAAGGATTTTGGTTCACTAACCCCTAACCCCTGATCCCTATCTTTCCGGGGTCACTAACCCCTGATCCCTAATCCCTATCTTTCCGGGGTCACTAATCACTAACCCCTGATCCCTAATCCCTGTCTTTCTCATTTCTCCCCAATAGATACCACAAATCTCCATTCATGTCAACAAATTTCCCAGCACACATCATCATTTGCCCTTCTTCCCCTGCTCTCTTAGCTTTCTTTCCAAACGAGCGACGGTCTTGGTCAGATCGCTCACCTGCTCGCTCAGCTTCGCCACCTCCTCTTCCCTGGCCGGCTTGATCTTAGTCACGGCTACCTTGATCCTCTCGTCCACCCATTTCTTGGCCTCACGGGACCGCGCTTCCGCCTTTTCCACCAGCTCGCGAACGAACTTGGTCCGCTCCTCTTTGCTCAGCTCACCCTTTTTGATGAGATCGTCCACCAGTTCCTCCACCTTCTCCCGGGTCACGCTGAGGGCCCCAATCCCGGCCAGCATGGCTTTCTTCACCACATCCACCATGGTTCCTCCTCCTTTCAAGATTAACTCTTGAGCTACCCTGGCGGACGGAAAGTTTCCCTTCCACTCCCGCGCCTCCATGGACAGCACCTGAAACAGTGTGGGCAAGGTGATGTCTTCCTTGGTCTTGTTATCCATGACCATCACGTCTTGGCCCTCTTTAACCAGCTCGGCCAAATCCTGCAGGGTGATGGTCTTCTTCTCCTGGATGTCATACAGACGCCGGTTGGCGTAGCGTTTGATCAGCCTGGGCATGATAAATACCTCCTTTGGCATGAGATAATTGTGAACCACACCATCCGCACCACATTATAGTGCAACGCACAATAAAAGTCAAGGAAAAAATCGTCTGCTGTGTCTGTTATCCGTGACCGGGAAAGCTGTAGGGGCGGGTTTCAAACCCGCCCCTACACATGGGCATAAGATAGGGCTGTGTCTCTGCGGCAACAAACCTCAACTGAGAGCTATTCCCAAATCGTACCGCAGAGGGGGTAGCGGAAGACGGCGAGGCTGGCGGCCGGCCGAACGGGAGAGTGAGGACGGCATGCCTCGGGCCTGTCCCGGGGCATAGCCAGCCGGTGCCCGCCATTCTGGAAATGGCGCATTGAAAAATGCAAAATGAAAACTGAAAAATGTAAAATAAGAGTCAAACCCTCAAGATCCAAGATGAACACATAGTTTGTGCAAGATCAATTTGAAATTTTCACTCTGCATTTTTCATTTTGCATTGGGGGCCACATCAGAGGGTATACAGGTATCCCTTTTAATTGAGTCGTTCACTATTACGGAGAATTCCCGGCGGAGGTATCCTACAGTGGCCCCAGGGCACGCTGGCTGAAGCGAGGGGGACACTTCCCCCTCTTAAAAGATTCATTTCAAATTGCAAAGTGCAAATTTTAAATTGTAAAATTGCCCCGCCCCTAAATTTCATTCTCCTTGGCTGTGATTTCCCCGTACAACTCCGGCCTTCGGTCCGCCAGAAGATCGTTCCGCTCGGTGACCTTCTTGTCCCGGGCCTTGAGCGGGTCGATCTCCACTATGCGGACGACCTGCTCATCGCCGTTGGCCTGGGCCAGAATTTCCCCCCGGGGACCAACGATCTGGCTCATCCCCGAGTAGGTCAGGCTCTTGTCCCCCCTGGTCTCGGTGCCGGTACGGTTGGCGGTGATGGCGAAGACCCCATTCTCCAGACAGCGGGTGACCATGGCCTTCTGGCAGAAGGGCAGCACCAGGTTGGCCGGATGGCAGATGATGTCCGCCCCCTTCAGGGCCAGAACCCGGGCCGACTCCGGATAGATCCAGTCGAAGCAGACCATCAGGCCCACCCGGGCGGCTCCGATGTCGAAGGTCACAAAGCCCGTATCTCCCGGGTGGTAGAATATTTTCTCGTCCACGAACAGGTGGCTCTTGCGGTAGGTCCTGGTCCATCCCTGGGGGCTGACCAGCACGGCGGAGTTGTACAGCCGGCGGCCAGCCTTCTCGGCCAGCCCGGCCACGATGTGCACCTGCTCGTCTTTAGCCAATCGCAGAAGAAACTGGGTGGTGGGCCCACCGGGGATGGCCTCGGCGGCTCTGACCACCTCTTCCTGGAAGAGAAACAGGTAGCCGGTGTTGAACAGCTCGGGCAGAACCAGCAGGTCCGCCTCCGTGCCCCGGACCATCTCCTCCACGCGCCGGAGATTGTCGTCCTTATCCCCGAAGCGGGGGCAGAACTGGACGAAACCGATTTTCATCACGCTCTCCTCTGCTCGACTCATCAGGGATGCTCGCTGGCGGAGAACATCTCCGATAGATGCCGCTGAAAGGCCTTATAGGCACTCTCATCGAAAAGGGCGAAGACGACCCGTCGCAAGGACTCGGATCCCTGGAGGAACTCCAGGGTCTCCTCTAACATGACCTTGGCGCACAGGTGAGTGGACAGACCGCCCACGCCGGTACCGATGGCCGGGAAGGCTAAAGACCGCAGCTTCTTCTCCTCGGCCCGCAGCAGGCTGTTGCGAGTGGCCTCGCGCACCTTCTGCTCATCCGTCTTCAGATCCTGGCCCATGCCGGCGGCGTGAATGACGTGCCTGGCCTTCAGCTTACCACCTGTGGTGATCACCGCCTCGCCCACGGGGATGGGCCCCTGGGCCACGGCCTCCCGCTCGATGACCTCTCCGCCCTTGTGCTTGATGGCCCCGGCCACCCCCGCTCCCATCCACAGATGGTTGTTGGCCGCGTTCACCAGGGCGTCCACCTCCATCTCGGTGATGTCGCCCTGTTCTAGGACAATCTCGGCCTGGCCTACTCTGACGCGCATGGATAAACCTCCTGCTCATGGCTTTGTTGAAATAATGGATACTGGATTAAAGTTAAGAGAGTT
>DAOVRJ010000121.1 GCA_030628225.1 Candidatus Zixiibacteriota bacterium
AACCACTATAGTTTTACAAGCTCAGAGTAAAAAGGGGTGGGAAGATATTGCTTTGCTCCACCCCAGGGAGAATTGGTCAACGCAACTGATAGACCTTTCCTCCACTATGGCGCCTGTCAGCGAGGGACTTAAGCTCAGGCTATTTTGGAGGGCAGACCATAAACTGGATTATGTCGGCCTGGCCCAGCCGCATCCGTCTGATCTTATGGTACAAGAATGTCCATTAAAGTCGGCTGTCCATTCCCAGATAGGTCCGGCAGCAAAATATCTGCTGTCTGTCGATAAAGAATATGTTGAATTGTTTCCTGGTGAGCAAATTGATCTTGCCTTTTCTTCCTTGAAACCGCCGCCCAACGGTTATAAGCGGGACTTCATTTTGGTATCAACTGGATATTATACCGAAGACAAAACTTATGTTAATTTGCCCGAAGCTAGTGGCGACCATCAGATCCCCACAGCTTTCTCCCTTTCTCAAAACTATCCCAACCCCTTTAACTTACAAACGGAAATCGAGTATGCTTTGCCTAAGGATAGTCATGTAACTCTTCAGATTTACAATGTTCAGGGACAGTTGGTCAGGACCTTAGTGGATGAGGATCAAGGGCCCGGCTACCATAAAATCCTTTGGGATGGTAGAGATTCTGTTGTTGAAGAGGTAGCTAGCGGAATTTACTTCTACCAGATAAAGGCAAGGGAGTTTGTTCAGAGCAAGAGAATGGTTTTACTCAAATAGCTGCAACAAATTGGATGGCTCTGTCTCAAGAGAGCAATGGAGCATTGGCGCTGCTGTGACATTGAGATCGTGGACCGTTTGCTCCGGTCTTGGCGATTTTTGAAACTTTGCTAAGGAGCTTTTTGGTGAAGCATCAGAGCGTTTCTGCTGTTAATTTTCCGGCTCGTCCCTGTGATCTAGTGCCAAACCTATAGTGATTTCCTATAAAGAACAATCCTTAAAAGCCCCGGTCCAGCGGCCGGGGCTTTCCAGCACCTAAATGGATATCGACCCTTCTCAAAAAACCCCTCTACAACTTACCTTTTTGCGAATCCTTTGTGCGAGAAAAGCTCCCGGAAAAGAAAATGGGGCCACAAAAGGCGAAAAAGGGAAATAATCCCTTGACATCCGGGCCGGTAGTTGCTACCATAAAAAGTTCTGCGCAACCTCTGACTCACAGTAGAGCATAGACCAGGGACAAAAAACAAATGACTGACCTGGAACAGATCACCCAGCGCCTCATCGGGGGAGACATCCCGGGTGTGCAAAAACTCGCCAAAGAGGCCCTGGATGCCGGCATCCCGGCTCAGGAAATACTGAATCAGGGACTGCTTCCGGGCATGAATGTAGTGGGCGACAGATTCAAGCAGAACCAGATCTACATCCCGGAGGTGGTCCTGTCGGCCAAGGCCATGCACGCCGGGGTGGAGCTTCTTCGCCCCCACCTGGAGGCCGGTCAGATAAAACCATCGGCCACTGTGGTCATTGGCACGGTCCAGGGGGATCTCCACGATATCGGCAAAAACCTGGTCACCATGATGCTCAAGGGCGCTGGATTCGAGGTGGTGGACCTGGGCATCGATGTGGACCCCGAGCGGTTCGCCGAGGAAGTGGCCGAGAGAAAAGCCCATATTCTGGCTCTTTCGGCCCTGCTGACCACATCCATGCCCAACATGAAAAAGACCCTGGACCTGCTCTCGGAAAGGGGTCTTCGTCAGGGAGTGATCGCCATGGTGGGCGGAGCCCCGGTCACCCAAACCTATGCCGACGAGATCGGGGCCGACGGATATGCCCAGAACGCCAGCCTGGCTGTGGACCGGGCCAGAGAATTGTTGAAATCCAGTACTTCTTCGGAATCAGGAGGTTAGCTGCCACATGCTCGTCGTGGGAGAACTGATCAACGGTAGCCGGAAGGCCATTAGCCAGGCCATAACCCAGCGGGACGCTCAGACCATCCGGAAAGTGGCCAGAGAACAGTACCAGGCCGGCGCTCAGCTGCTGGACGTCAATGCCGGAACGAGCCCGGATCAGGAAATCGACGATCTCCTCTGGCTATTGGATGTGATCCTGGGCGAGCTGGACGTCCCTCTGTGCATCGACAGTCCCAATGTCTATGCCATGGAAGCCGGTCTCGATCGAGCCGGGGACCGTGCTGTCATGGTCAATTCCATCACCGCCCAGAAAAGCCGCCTGGAGAGCTTCCTGCCGCTCATAGAGGCTCACCAGAGCCAGGTCGTCGCCCTGTGCATGGACGAGGGCGGGGTTCCCCAGCAAGCCCAGGAGCGTTATGAGATCGCTGCTCGTCTGGTGAAGAAGCTGGCTTCCCGGGGCATCGCGCCAGAGAAGATCTTTCTGGATCCCATCGTCTGCCCGGTGAGCGTCGACTACCATGCTGCCCAAGTGGCCCGGGAAACCCTGCGGCTGATTAAGAAACACCTCCCTCAGGCCAAAACCATCTGCGGGTTGAGTAATATCTCCTTCGGGCTCCCCAGCCGGCGATTGCTCAACCATAACTTTCTCTCCCTCATGCTGGCTGAGGGCCTGGATGCCGCTATCATCGACCCCACCGACGATGCTCTGATGGCCAATCTCACAGCCACACAAACCCTGATGGGCCGCGACGAACACTGTCTGGGCTACATCACCGCTCACCGGGAGGGCAAACTCACCTGAATCCGGAAGGACACATGGCAACGACTCCCTTTCTAAAAAAGCTGCGGTCTCAACCGGTTCTGTTCGACGGGGCCATGGGATCTGTGCTGGCCCAAAAGGGTCTTCTGCCCGGGGATTGTCCCGAGGAGTGGAACAGATCCCACCCTCATATAGTGGCCGAAATACACCGGGCTTATGTACAGGCCGGGGCTCAGGTAATCACCACTAACAGCCTGGGAGCCAACAGAATCGGGCTGAAACGCTATGGCTTGGCCGACCAGGTGACCTTCCTGAACCAAAGTGCGGCTCAAATCGCCCGAGAGACCTGCCCCGCAGAAGTTTATGTGGCCGGGACCGTGGGTCCCACCGGAGAGTTTCTCCCACCCCTGGGCAATATGACCTACGACCGGCTGGTGGCCATCTTCCGCGAACAAATCGCCGGTCTGGTGTCAGGCGGCATAGACCTGATCTGCGTGGAGAGCATGAGCCAGCTGCACGAGGCCAGGGCGGCTGTCACCGCCGCAGGCCATTTCCCCCAGGTCCCGGTGCTGGCCACCATGGTCTTTATAGCCGGTCCCCTGGGGTTCCGTACGACCATGGGGGTTGATCCCCAATCGGCGGTCCTGGAGCTGGCGGCCGCCGGCGCCGATGCCATCGGCTGCAGTTGCGGTCAACTCACCCTCCGGCAGATGACCAAGCTGATGGGCGAGCTGAGGACCCTGACCGAGCTGCCGCTCATCGCCCAGCCTGATGCCGGCAAAGCCAAGCTGGCCAGTGGGAACACCGTCTACTCGCGCACACCCAAACAATTGGCCGAATGGGCGGATCAGATCCTTCAAGAGGGGGCCACCATCGTCGGCGGATCATGGGGAACCACCCCGGCACACATCGCCGCCATGGCCACGACCTTCGCCCCGACCAAGAAAAAAATGGGGAAGGGACAATCGTGAGAGATCAGGATATCAGGACCGAGATGATCCGGATCTGTCACTGGTTGGCCAGACAGACCTTTGTGGTTGCCGACGACGGGGCCCTCAGCGCGCGAATCTCCCGCGATCAAATTCTGATCACGCCCCGGGGCAAGAACCTGGGCTGGGTTACCTGCCAGCAACTGGTCCTGCTGAACATGGACGGACAGCAGGAAAAGGGGAAGCCGGAACCTTCCCCGGCCTATCAGCTTCACCTGGCCGCTTACCGTCACAGGGATAAAATCCAGGCTGTTATCCACGCCCAGCCCCCCACTGCCACCGCCTTCGCCGTGGCCGGTATCCCTTTGGTCCAGCCTGTCCTTCCGGAAACGGTTCTCACCCTGGGCTCGGTGCCGGTGACAGAATACGCCACCCCGTACACCGAAGAGGCTGCCCGGGCCATCGGCGACCTGATCGGGGAACACGACGCCCTGCTGCTCAGAAACCGCGGCCTGCTGGCCGTGGGCTGCAACCTCAGCGAAGCCCTGCAGAAATTGGAGCGGGTAGAACAACTGGCCCGCGTCCTTCTGAAGGCCAAATCTCTGGATCATGTCGACCTTCTCACGGGCACCCAGGTGAAGAAATTGATGTCCCTTCGGAAAAGGATGAATCTGGGGGGAAAGAACCCGTGGTCCCCAGCCGACCAGGAGAAAAATGATGGCTGAGGGACAAATCCCCCTTCTCTCTGTTCGGGCCAGAACTCTTCCCCTGGCCTGGGAAAAATCGGTGCTGCTCTGTTGGAATAAGGGCGCCGCGGTGCGTACCGAATACGACCGGCCCAAGGATCCGCCCAGCCGCGACTGCACCATGGTCATCACCGTAACTGCTCCCCTGGCCGAGCCCAAGATTCACCGCGCATTCCCCGGCAGCCTGGAGGATTTGGAGATCTACCGGCTGGAGGTGGTCACGGGCATCCACGACCATTGGATCTCTCCCCGGGAGGGGAAATGGACCTACACCTATCACCAGAGACTGTTTAACTACAGCGCCGATGACCAGCCCGTCGACCAGATCGCTTACCTGGTGGAAAAACTCTCCCAGACTCCCTATTCCCGCCGGGCTCAGGCCATCACATGGAACCCCAAGACCGATCCCCCCACCGAGGATCCCCCCTGTCTGCAGCGGATCTGGTGCCGTTTGCTCCCCGGCCGCTCCGGCCCTGTGCTGAACATGAACGCCCACTGGCGATCCCGGGATGCCTACAAGGCAGCTTTCATGAACATGTTCGCCCTGACGGATCTGCAGCGACAGATTGCTGAGGCAATATCGGCTCGCCTGGGCCAAAAAGTCAGGGTGGGCCGATATGTGGACATCAGCGATAGCTTTCACATCTACGGCTCCTATGCCCAGGAGTTCCAGCAGTTCCTGCGCACCACCCAGGAGAGGACCTTCGCTGAACGAGTGTGGAACTCCTCCTTCGCCGAGCCATTCTTCCAGGAGGCTCGTCAGAGGGTCGCCGACGAAAGACCCTGAGGCTGGAAATTCCCTTGATCGACAGAGAATTACAAAAGCAACTCCAGGAAATACTTGAAACAGAGAAACTTCTGGTTGCCCCCCAGACCCTGTCTTCCTTCTCCCGGGATGCTTCCGGCATCTGCTCCCCACCATCCCTTCTCCTCCAGCCGCAAACCACCACACAGATCGCCAGGATCGTGAGCCTGGCCCACAAACACCATTTCCCCCTGACCATCCGTGGCGGAGACACGGCACCTTCCGGCGGCGCGATGGCCACCAGGGGCGGCATCCTGCTCAGTCTGAGCAAAATGAGCCGGGTCACGGAGATCTCCTCCCGGAACATGATGGTAGTGGTTCAGCCGGGTGTGATCACTGCCCAGATCAACGCCCAGCTAAAACCCCATGGCCTCTTCTACCCCATAGATCCTGCCAGCCAGGATCTATGCACCATCGGCGGAAACGTGGCCACCAGGGCTCATGGACTGCACGGAATAAAATACGGCACTATCGACAATTACCTGCTGGGCCTGGAGGCTGTTGTGCCCCCTGGAGAGATCATCCGCTGCGGCGCCAAAACTATCAAATGCGCCACAGGATACCGTCTCACAGACCTGCTGGCCGGCTCTCGCGGACAGATCGGAATCATCACCGAGATCATCCTCAAACTTCTGCCCAGGCCCCAGGCTCAGGCTTCCCTGATGGCCACCTTCGGCGGCATGGGTCAGGCTTGCCGGGTTAAAGAGGTGCTGCACAAAAAGGGTATTCGCCCCTCCCGGATGGAATTGATGGACCACCGGTCAGCCCACAGCGGGCTGGTAGATCTAAATCTGTCCCTCTCCTCCGGCCAGGCTTTGCTGCTGGTAGAGCTGGACGGGGAGGAATCCATGGTGCAGAAGGATGCGCAGATGACCGGCAAGCTTTTGGTTGAGCAGGGCGGAGAGGGGGTACGTCTGGCTCAAGACGAGAGGGAAAGCGACCGGTGGTGGCAAGCCCGGGGCACACTGCTCTCCCATCTAACAGAGCAAGAAGATGCATTCCTCTTGCTGACCACCATCATCCCGGGAGCAAAAGCGACTCGCTTTTTTCAGAAGGTCGCCGAGGCCTCTCCAAGAAAAGGCGCAGATCTGGCTATTTTCGGCCACCTGGGAGAGGGGCGCTGGCACTCGGTGATCTCCGCCAGGAAACACGGGACAGCGGCGAAACGGGCTCTTCCAAAACTGGCGGAAGCCATTCATAAAATCGCCGTCTCTTTGGGCGGCAGAAACCGGCCACTTTACGCCGTCGGGTTCGCTGCCGGCGCATTCCCCCCACCCCCGGGGGATGCCGGAGCGGAAATGCTATACAGGACACTGAAGGCCAGCTTCGACCCCAGGGGCATCCTCCAGCCCATGGAGTGAGACCTAGCTTTTATTGGCCCTTGCCGAAAAAGATGGGGAATATTTCCGGCCGGTGAACGTATAAGAGAGTGGAGAAGGATGCCCAACCCATCCGCTGAACAAACAGAAGCTCTCCAGACAACCGATGCCCAGCTGATTCGAGAGCTCAAGGGCGGTCGAAAAAAATCTTTTGACCAGCTGGTCCTTCGCCACCAGCGGAGGATATACGCCATCACCTTTCGGATGACCGCCAACCATCATGACGCCGACGACCTTGCTCAGGAGACTTTTCTGGCCGCCTATCGCGCCTTAGACCGGTTTGATGAGAGACAAAGCTTCGCAGCATACATCTCCCGGATCGCCATCAATCTGTCCATCAACCACCTGCGCAGGAAAAAACGGTGGCTGAAGATCTGGACTCAGGGGAGAAGAGAGGTGGGAAAAGCTCTCCTGGGCGCAAAGGACCCGGGCCCTCAGAAGAACCTGGAGCAGAAAGAGCTGCTTCACAGGCTAAACCAGGCCATGGAAACCCTGCCAGCTCATCAAAAGGCCGTTTTGGTTCTTAAAGTGTATCAGGAAATGAGCTATGAAGAAATCGCCATGACATTAAAAATCTCCACGGGCACAGTGATGTCGCGCTTGCATCGCGCCAGAAGCCGCCTGCACGTCCAGATCAAAGATCTCATCTGAGTTCAAGAGGTGAATTCCCATGCGTTGCCGAAAGGTCAGAAAACTGCTTGGTCCGCTCATCGACAAAGAGCTGTCCGAGAAACAGCGCCAAGAGGTGGCCGCCCATCTAGAGGGATGTTCCGGCTGCCGGGCTGAGTTGGAGTCTCTGGGCAAAGCCGAAGCCCTGAGCCGGCAATTGG
>DAOVRJ010000272.1 GCA_030628225.1 Candidatus Zixiibacteriota bacterium
CCCAGCACTGTGCCGGTGAACATCTCCTCCCGGGTCAGAATCAGACGCACCGGGTGGCCCACCGCCGCCCTGGCCACATAGGCCACCAGAGGCTCGATGGTCACGTCCGATTTGCCCCCAAACCCACCCCCGATGTAGGGGACCACCACCTGCACCCGGGTATGGGGCAACCCAAATGTCTCAGCCAGGGAATGGCGTACAAAGAAAGGGGATTGAGCGCTGGTCCAGATCTTCAGCTGACCGCTGCGTTCCCATAGGGCAATGGCCCCATGGGGTTCGAGCTGGACATGGGCAATGTGCGGAAATTGGAAGCGGTTTTCCACCACCAGGTCGGCCTGCTGGAAACCCTCGCACACGTCGCCCTTGCGCAGCTTGTAATGGTGGAAGATATTGCTTCCGGCCTGGGGATAAAAGCCGGGCAGATGGCGATACTGACCCAGTTTTTCGTGCAACAGGGCAGCCTGGGGCGCCATGGCCTCGGTGGGGTTTAAAAGGGCGGGGAGGGGGTTGTATTCGACCCGGATGAGCTCCATGGCCTGGTGAGCGGCATCCGCCGTGCGGGCGATAACGGCCGCTACCGGCTCCCCCACGAAGCGGACCTTACTGGTGGCCATTGGGGACTGGTCGAAAATGCAGGATCCCACCAGATACGGGCAGCCCTGGCCGGTGACCACTGCCACCACATCGGAAACCCTCTCCGCCCGGCGGACATCCACTTCCTCAATCTGAGCATGAGCCTGGGCAGACCGCAGCACTTTCATGTGCAACGTGTTGGGCAATCTAATGTCGGCAACATACTGGGCCTCCCCGGTGACCTTGTCCACCGCATCCACCCGGGCAATGCTCTGGCCCACCCAGCTCTTCTCACTCATATTGCTCCCCAAAGGCGATCAGGGCATCCTGGAAACACTCCATAGGCGCCCGAAGGATACCTGCTCCCACCTGACCGATGCCCGCCTCCCGGTGGGCGATGCCGGTGTTGATGATGGGGGCGACACCCGTCTCCACCACCCGGCGGATGTCGATGCCCACTGGTATGCCCAGAAAATCCAGGGTGGGCATCTGCAGATCCCGGTGCCGGGCCACGCAGATCTCGTACATCTGCTGGGTATATTCCTGGGCATCCGCCGGGCTGCCACCCACGAACTTCACGATGGCCGGGGCCGAGGCCATGGCGAAACCGCCGATGCCCGCCGTCTCGGAGATGGTGCTGTCGCCCAGGTCAGGGTTGGCATCCTCTTCGCTGAAACCCGGAAAATAAAGACCCTGGGGGATGCCTGCCGGAGCGGTAAACCACCGTCCTCCCAAACCGGCCACCCGCAGGCCGAAATCGGTGCCATTGCGGGCCATGGCGCTGACCACCGTGCAGTCCTTCAGACCCAGGATGCTATCGACCGTGGCCTTACAGGCAGGCATGGAGAGATTCAGGAAGAAGTGAACATTGCCGGCGATGAAGTCAGAAATTTCCTTAACCACGGACATCTCCAGACCGGAGTCCAACAGATGCGGTAGAATCTCCTTGAGAAACAGGGAGGTGGCGGCCACATTACGATTATGGCATTCATCGCCCATCTGCAGAGCCTGAGCGATGATATTTTTGAGGTTGATGCCTCCGGAAACCGCCACCGCTTTTTTGAGGCTGGGGCCCAACACCTCCCCCATCCACTTCAGCCGCTGAATGACCTCCCTGCTGTATGCTCCAAACCGGAGCACCTTGCCCAAGCCCTCGTTGAGCGTGCAGTAAGCGAAGTTGCCGAAGGATTTGTTCAGCACCATCCACACGGGCATGGAGGAAGATATGACCCCGGCCATGGGGCCCACCGCCTGGTGGTGATGGCATGGATCGAAACGAATCTCTCCGTTGGCGGCCAGATCCTGAGCCTCCTCCGGGGTGCTGGCCAGCCCCTCATAGATGAGGGCGCCCATCACCGCTCCGCGGACCGGCCCGCACATCCGGTCCCATCTGACGGGCGGACCGGCATGGAGAATGGTCCGCGACGTCATCCCCGGAATGGCCTCCGCCGCCGTGGAGACATCAACCAGCACCGGCTGTGAGTCCATCAACCGCTCGGCTGCCTCCCGGTTGGCCTCATCGATCCTCTGACCTAATTCAGACATGGCTTTCCCCCTGCAATGCCTCTGTGTCCAAGCTTTTTAATATACAAAAAGTCAATCTCTTTGTCCAGAATGGATTTGAAAAGGTCAGCGGAATATATCTCTGCCATAATCCCCGTAAGGACTGATCCCGGTCTAATAATAGTACCGGGGTTTCCCCTCACCGCAACTTGCGCAGCACCTCCAGTAACCGCTGATCCCCCCCCGCCGGAGGGCGCCAGTCCACGTGGAGGACCGGAACTTCCTGCTCCCTCAGAGCCTGGGCAAAGGAGGGCAGACCCAGGTTTATCACCTTCAGGGGCACGTCCAGGAGATCGCTCACCGGCGGCGGTCCCTCTCCTTTCGTCGAGCTCTGCACCGAAAGCGATATATGCGGATGTTGCGCAGGGGGCCAGATCTTCTGGGCATCTTTCCCCCGTGTGGTCACCAGAGCGGCGAACCGAGCAGCCCGGGCGGCGGTGGGCATCACCACCACCCCGTTCTCCTCCAGCTTTTCTCTCTGCTTCTCCAAATCCTGGGGATCTTCCCGGGTGCCGCAGATGGAGGCCACGCAGCACAGATAGTCTCCCTGTTTCTCGGCCAACCTCTTGCCCTCCAGGATGGCCGGCAAGATGGCCCCCGACGGGTCGGGGTGGGCTCCGTAGCCCAACACGATGTCCAGCAGAATCACCGCCGTCTGTGCATCCTGAGCCTCCTGGATCAACCTCCGGCTGCGCACCGTGAAGTCGATCATCGGGTGGGGTACCCCCACGGTGAACTCATCGGCCCCCAGATCTATCAGGGAATGAACCCGGCTGGAAGCGCCCTCCTCCAGGAAGGTGGTCCCGGGGAGATGGATGTTAGTGAACAGATCCGGCAGAAAATCGGCCAGAACCACTCCGGCCTCCGCGCACAACGATCCACCGGAGAAAAGACCGCGGATATAGCGCTGTTCACTCCCCAGCCGAGACCACTCCTCTCGCGCTCGAGCCAGATCACGATTGGACTCTTCAGCTGTATTGACCCCTGTCTGATC
>DAOVRJ010000258.1 GCA_030628225.1 Candidatus Zixiibacteriota bacterium
ATGATCTTTTCTATGACGGCGTCCAGCTCGCTGTTGGTTTTCACCGGCAGGCGGCCCAGAAAAAGATCGGGTAGTTGGTCGTCCCCGCTGATGCAGGCATAGAGGTTGTCGCAGGGCGTGGATCCCCACAGGGAGGTCTGGGTCATGATGGGCGGGATGTAATTACCGCCCAGACCCATAGTATCTTTATAGTCCCAGCTTCCATCCCCGACCAGGAGCACATAGAGGGGTGAGGGATCCCAGTTTTGATGGGCATATTTCAGGAAATCCCGAATGGCCTCTGGCGTGAACAGGCCATGGCTGAATTCAGCGTAGATCTCATCGATCTGAATTACCTCCACCTGCAAACCCTGGCTTTCTCTGAACTGTGCCAGGGGCAAGACATTTTCGTAGAAGTCCTGGTGAACGATGATCACCAGGTCGGCGCCTTTCCCGGGGGCCGTCAGATCCGGGGTGCTGTGGAGCTCGATGGACTCGACTCTTTTTTTGGCCGCGGAGGTTATGGCCAGATATCTGGTCTGCTGATCGCAGATCTCGTCCTGAAAAGTCAGCTGATAATAGGACCCCTGCTCGCTCTGGACCCATTCTCCCTGTCCGTTGACCATGACACTGGTACCCAGTTTGTAGACCCAGATGGAGGGGCTGCTGAATCCCTGAAGAGTGAACTGGTACAACTCCGCTGGTCCATTCTTTGGCTTGCTGAATTCTAAGAGATCATCCTCGGCCCGGTACAGCCTGGGGTACTCTACCTGAATCCAGTTGAGCAGGACCCTGTCGATGGGACCGGCGTCGGTATCTCCCGGACAGATCAATGTCAGGTTATTGTCCCCCTTCTGGATGGCGCTGCTGGTGAGCTCGAAGCCGTCCTGGGAGCTGTCTATGAGCAGCAAGTTCTGCCCGTCCCACATCCGGTCGGCTGCCAGATGGTCGTTGAGATAAATCAGCACGTGGTGATCGGGTTCATGCTCCTGGGAGGAGGTACGGCCGTGTAACATGACGCGCACCACCGGACGCAGGGGAGAATCCCGGTCCGCATGGGGAAGATGAAGGGGGTAGCTGACCATCTGCTGTGCGCTGATTCCGGAATCCCAAAACCAGTGATCGCAGGTTAAAGGCTGTTTGTTGAGATGATCCCGGTAGTTGTCCTCCTCGGCATGTACCGTGAACTCGAAACAGATAGGTCTTCTTGGCCCGGCGTCCTGGATGCCCCCATCTTCCTCCACCATTCTCGCCCCTTGCTCCGCCCCCCAGGAAAGCCAATAGACGTTCTCCGAGCTATAGGGGTCCTGCACCATGTCTTCGTGCTGGTCCAGATATGTCTCCCTGTTGGCCTGACCGTAAAATTCGATGGCGTCGCCCTCATCGAAGGAGCCATCTTTTTCACCGATGGCATAGATGGGCACCGTTTTTCCCTTGTTGCTCAGCTGAAGTGAGCGGGGATCGATCCTGTCCAGGTCCAGGCCGGCCTGCTGCAGCTCTTCTCGGCCGATGACGTACAGACCGTCTTTGGAGACGATGATCTTGCAGCGTTGGGAGACCTCCGGTTGGATCATGGTCCGGGGGAGGCCCTCGGCCGTCCGGTCTTTGCGCCAGGATCTGGCCTGGCGGTAGTTCAACAGCATGTCCGAGAGCACCTGCTCTGCGGCCGGATAGACTTTAGGGGGGGGCGCCTGGGGTGGGGTTGCGGCGGCCTGTGAGGGGAAATTCACCTGGACCACCAGACGACGGCAGACCTTCAGCTGTCCCCTCACCGGATTGTAGTGGAAGGGAAACAGGCGCACCCGGCCGATTCTCTGGTCTCGAAAAAAACCAAGGGGCTCTGCCGTTGCCAGAGAGGTAGGGTAGAAGGCATCCCGGTCGTAGATCTGAGAGTCGGGGGAGAAGCTCCAGTTCGCCGGCCGTCTCTCAAGCTCGGTTCCCTGGTCCGGACGGGGCGTAGGGACAGGACACAGAGAACTCACCTCCCGCAAGGTCCACTCTTCCTCTAACACGCGGATCTGCGGCGTTCCCTCCAACGGTATGCCCACCGGAAACCCCCACACGGGCAGCAGAGGCTCGCCCGGTCTTGAGGTATTGCCACAACCGGGGGCTCTTAGCCGTAGATATTTTTTACCCGCGCCGGCCAGCGCCTCCATCCGGTAGTCGGAGATGATCAGCTCCACCACCATCATATCGGGGCCGGTTTCCAGCACCCGTACCTCATTCCCCTGGGCCGCCGATTGTTGGGGGCAAAGCACCAAGAGGATCAAAGCAAAGAAAGACGTCATGAAAAAGGACGCCTTTATTGACAATCCTTCGTGTGTTTTATCTCTCACCCTTTTATCTCTCACCCTTTTATCTCTCACCCTTGCGGATTTTCAGAAGCCAGTTTTTTTTCCAGCAGGTCCAGGACGATGTGGCCGATGGTGATGTGGGCCTCCTGGATACGTTGGGAGTTCTCCGAGGGGACCTTCAAGCACAGCTCGGCGACCTCGGCCAATGCTCCTCCGCCGGAGCCAGTTAGGGCTATGGTGAACAAACCCAGTTCCCGGGCGCAGCGCGCGGCCCTTACGATGTTCTCCGATTTCCCGCTGGTGCTGATGCTTACTAGGACATCTCCCTTTTTCCCGAGAGCCTGCACCTGTTTGGCGAAGACATCGTCGAAGCTGTAATCGTTGGACAGGCAGGTGAGCACAGAAGTGTCCGTGGTCAGGGCGATGGCGGCCAGGGGAGGTTTACCCTTTCCGAATCGCCCGACCAGCTCGGCCGCCAGATGTTGGGCGTCGGCGGCGCTGCCCCCGTTGCCGCAGAACAAGATTTTGCCCCCCTGGCGCAGGCAGCCGATGACCCGCTGGAAGAACTCCACAATCTGGCCGGTATCTCTCTCGGCCAGATCTCGCTTGACGGTGGCGCTCTCGGCCAGCTGCTGGCTGACGTTCTCGTGAAGTTGAGTCATGAGTTTTTCCTATTTGCCGGTTATGCCTCGCCACACTTTGTGCAGGAAGCCATTTTCCGGGGGTTGGGGTGGCGGGAGCCGGTCGGTTAGAAGCGGTTCTCCAGCTAGAATTTTCTGCGGATTGACCGTCACCAGAAGTCGGGCCTGCTCTTGACCGATGACCTGGGCAGCGATCTCCACGGCCTTCTGGAGGCTCACCGGCCGGTCGGCGGCGTTGTGGGCATCGCTGCCGATGATCTGGACCAGGCCCTTCCTTAGCAGGGATAGGGCTGTTTTTTTGACCAGTTTTCCAAATTGTCCCTCCAGGCTGCCGGCGTTTACCTGGAGCAGTGCCCCCGAATGGACGATGGGATTGAGGATGG
>DAOVRJ010000092.1 GCA_030628225.1 Candidatus Zixiibacteriota bacterium
AAAGCCGAACTGGGGCACCGTGGGGCCGAAGATGGCCACTACCGGCCGGCCGGCGGCCGCGGCTAAGTGAGCTGCCGCGCTGTCGTTGGACAGAACCAGGCGGCAGTTTTCCATGAGCGCCGCCGCCGGCAGAAGGGACAGCTCTCCAGCGGCTATGGGAACATCTCCCCCAGCCGAACGGGCGATCTGGTGGCACAGATCCCGGTCGGCCGCTCCACCCAGAAGAACTACCCTCACTCCTCTTTTCTCCTGCAGCTTCCGTATCACCCGGGCAAAGCCCTCCGGCAGCCACCGCTTGGTGGGCCAGACAGAGCCGGGGGCCACTCCCACCAGGGCCTGGCCGGGATGGATGTGATGGCCTGCCAGAAAATCCTCGGCCTGGCGGCGATGCTCATCTCCGGGATAAACCCTGGGCGGCTCAGGCTGAAACTGATAGTTCAAAGCACGCAGAAGATCCAGGTTCCGCTCCACCTCATGGACATCCCGGCAACGGGAAACCTTTCGGCTGAAGGTAAAAAAACCGCCGCTGGACCCAAATCCCACTCGCTGCGGGATCCCGGCCATGGCTATCAGCAGGGCGCTGCGCAGGGAGCGGTGGGGAATCAGGGCCAGGCCGAAACGGCCATTCCGCAGCCGCCGGGCCATCCTCCAAAGACCCAAAAATCCCCGGTCACGGCCTCGCTTGTCATAAATCATGAAGCCATCTACGGCGGGGTGGCCCGTCAAAATTTCGGCGGTAGCCGGAATGACCAGAACCCACACCTGGCTCTCCGGGAGGGCATCTTTAGCCGCCTGGATCAGGGGCAGGGTCAGGATCAGATCGCCTAAAAAGGCCGTCTGAACGACGAGCACCCTGCCGGGAGCACTGTTTTGGGGACGAGTCTCATCTGCCCTCAAGGTGATCTCCTCAGCCCGTAGAGGATAAAGTCTCGCTCGGCGGACGGGTCTTCCAGCGCCGGTGTGGCCAGAACCATTGGTCAGGGTAAGTTTTCACGTAGGATTCCAGCCGCCGGGTATATATCTGGAGAATCGCCAGCAGGTCGGCTTCCCGATCGCCGGTGCGGGGAATTTCCATGGGCGGATCGATGACCAAGCGATTAGGGCCACGGGGCTGCCTGATCACGAAGCAGATCAGGATGGCGGCTCCCGTCTCCATGGCGAAGCGGGCCGCCCCCCGGGACGTGGAGGCCAGACGGCCCATGAAGGGGACAAAAACCCCATCCCGTCCACCATCTTGATCGGTTAAAATGACGACAAGACGATTGTGGCGCAGAGAGCGGACCACCCCCCGCGGGGTGCGGCTGGTGCGGATGATCTCCGCCCCCAGCCCACGCCGCTGGCGGGACAGGAGCTCATCGGCCAGGGGATTCCTCTGCGTGCGTGCGAACATGTCCACGGGAAAACCGTTGAGGGTGAATGCGGGGCCCAGAAATTCCCAGGATCCGAAGTGCGCGCTGAGGATGATGATCCCCTTGCCCCGGACCAGAGCATGATGACAGTGCTCAAGGCCCTCGATCTCCAGCATCTGGCCCAGGTTTTCCCGATTCAACATAGGAAAACGGCAGAATTCGACCAGGCCCCGGCCCAGGTTGCGGTAGCACCGGGCTCCGATCTTGACGATCTCTCGCTTATCATGGCTGCCGGAAAAGGCGTGTCGCAGGTTGTTCAGAGTCACCTGCCGGCGAATACGCAGGACAGAAAAGACCAACTGACCCAAAGCGGCTCCCACCAACCATCCCACACGAAGCGGCAACAGGCGGATGAGGGCGGCGAAGGCCCGGGCCACCCAGTACTCCAGGCGATATCTGGCTGACGAGCTCATGGGCCGGACCACCTTTCCTCAGACTCTGGTGGCTCGTAGGGCTCTTCCAAACCATCTTCAGCCAATTCCCAACGTTTCATGATCCTGCCAGTGTGCCTCCGTTTTAAAATGAAGGCCAGCACAAACAGGGAGAAAATAAACAACCACAGCACCAGGGGATTGCTCAGGGCCGAGGCCCAGTTAAACCTCCTGGTCACGTAATCCCGCCAGATCAGCTGAAATTCCCTGTAGGTCATGCCCAGGCTGGCCCGCATGGCCAGATCTATATCCCCCAGGCCAGCCAGCTGGCGAATCAGCATATGCAGACTGGCCTCTCCGTAATTGTCGACGATAAAAGCCACGGCCAGAAAGCTCTCCGCATAGGCCAGGTTGGCTTTGCTCCGGCCGAAAGAGTTGAGGCCAACGATCTCGTCCAAGGGGATCAGGGAGCCGAACAGCAGAGCTCTGGTCACCAGGATGCTCCGGCCCAGCTTCCACTCGTGAGAGACGAACATGGCCAATCCCTCGTCCAGCCAGCGGGGGGCAATGGCATCGCCCAGGGCCTGCCCCAGAATCACATGGCAGAGCTCGTGAGCGAAGACCTGGTGGATATCAGAACGGCCTGGGGAATTCCGGGGAGAGATGAGCACGATCTTTGCCCGCCGTGGCAGCGCAGCCCCGATGCCCCACTCGGGGAGGCGGCCCTGGGTGAGAATATGGAACTCCTCAGCATCTTCGGCCAGATAGATCCGGATGGTCCGGGTGGGCTGATATCCGATAATTCCGCTCACCCGACGGTGCTCTCTATCGGCAATGGCCAGAAGATCCAGAGCGATCCGGGCATCCTCACGGTGATAAAGAATGGTGAAGTGCTCGGATGTCTCGGTCAATGGCTCCCCGGCTGAAACCGACCAAGGGATCGCCAGAGAGAGAAAAGCGAGAACCGAGATTATGGCCGCGGCGCGACGGACCATCTTACTTCCCATCTTTGACTCCGCCGGAAAGTCCCTCCGGTGTGATCTCGCCGGCCCCTAACCGGGGAGACCGGCAGATGATGCCACCGCCCAATAGCTTCTCACCCTGGTAGAAGACCACCGACTGCCCGGGAGTCACAGTCCGTTGGGAGCGCATAAACACCCCGTGAACCCTGCCATCGGGCATGGGCAAAAGTTTCATGGAAGCCGCCCGATGGGCATAACGGATCTGGGCCTGGCAGCGAAGCGGGGCTCCGAGCTTCTCTGGGAAGATCCAGTTGAGCCGTTCAGCCCACAGATGACGGGTCAGCAGCTCTTCGTCCGGGCCCACAACCAGCCGGTTCCGGCGAACATCGATATCCAGAACATAGAGAGGCCCACCCGTGGCCAGGCCGAGACCCCGGCGCTGGCCGATGGTGTAGAAGGGGATCCCCCGGTGTTTGCCCAGAATCCGTCCCTGCAGATCCACGATGTGTCCAGGGGACCAGCTTTCCGCCCCTTTTGGCGAATTCGTCAGCCTCTCTTTAATGAAACGGCTATAATCGCCGTCGGGCACGAAGCAGATCTCCTGACTGTCCCGTTTATCAGCCGTCTGGAGACCCTTCTTGCGTGCCAGACTGCGCGTCTGTATCTTGGTCAACCCACCCAGGGGAAAGATGGTCCGGGAAAGATTCTCCTGAGAGAGACCCCATAATGCATAAGACTGATCCTTGTCCGGGCTCCTGCCGCGCAGCAGGAGAAATCTATCCCCTGCGGCATCCCGGCGAACCCGCGCGTAATGACCTGTGGCCAGAAACTGGGCGCCCAAGGCCCGGGCCCTGGGCAACAGGGCCTTCCACTTGATCTGGGCGTTGCACAACACACATGGATTGGGAGTCCGCCCGCAAAGATACTCCTGGACGAAAGGCTCCACCACCCTCTCAGCGAAGGACCGGCGAAGATCCAGGACGTGGTGAGGAATATCCCACTGGCGGCAGACGACCCGGGCATCCCGGAAGATCCCGGGAGAGCCACAATCCGAGCCTTCCCCCGGAGGAAGGTCCCACAGCCTCATACTTAGCCCGATGACCCGGTAGCCACGTTCTTTAAGCAGCACCGCCGCCAGGGAACTGTCCACCCCACCGCTCATGGCCACGGCCACGGTGGCCGGTGGCTGGATGTGGGTCTCGAAATCCACAGACAATTCTTCCTGTAAAATACACAAAAAGGGAAGGACGGCGAGCCCGCTCTCCCCCGAATACACCTGGTTTTTCCTCGGTTCGCTCAGATCTCGATGTTCATCAGCTCTGTCTGGTACTGGCTTGTTCCGTCCTCCTCAAAGATCTCCGTTTTTAGCGGAAGGGGAAGACTCGGATCCACTACGTATCGACCCATCACAGGACCGCCATCCTCATTGCGAAACACGCAGACAAAACCCTTTCGGCCGGCCACCTTCTCAGTACCGGTCACCTCTACAACCCCGGCGCCGAAGAAACTCATCTTGTTTCCCTCGTACATGTCCAGCCCACCGAAAAAAGCGGCGTACATGGGATTGATGAAGGCCATGGTCAGCCCGAAGGCGCCAGCGGCCCACCATCCACCCAGAATCTGCGAGCCCAGGTCCTCTTCGGCAGCTACCCAGGTCGTTTTCACAGAGATCTCAAGTTGGCCATCATCTTTTTTGTCGATTTCCAGCACGTAATTGCTGACCTTCTCCACATCATCTTCAAAACTGATGATCTTGTACTCATACTTCTGGTCCTTGGGCTGGAACTGATACGGCTCCCACATTTCGGCAGAACTTAAAGCGATCATTGAGGTAGCGACCATAACGACGGCCAGCACAGAAACTTTCCATACCTTAAACATTATGCCTCCCTTTGCTATGTGATCAATCCTTTTCTCTTCAGGCCATCGACTTTCCCTTTGATTTCACCTCCTTTTTTCATTATCGAAGATCGGTTGATGGTATCGAAGTGCGTTACGCAGTTCGTCTGTCGATGCTCGAAGCTGGAAAGGTATTGTCATGCCTGCGCATGCAGGTATCTCCGAAAGCAGAACAAGTGAAAGATACGGCCAATGCGGAGATTCCGGCATTCGCCGGAATGACAGAAGAGAAGTTCTCCCAACTCTTCGACAACGTCAACCCAGCATCGAGCTTCGTTTGTTTTCCCCTCCAGTATCCAGGATCGGTTTTTTCTTTTAACGAATCTCGAATTTCGAATCTCGAATCTCAGCCTTTCTCACCAGGATCCAGTTCCATCAGCAGGGCCTTTTTCTCCACTATCAGGAATTTCCCTTTGGGGAATGCAAAGGCGACATATTTCTGAACCGCTGCACTATCTCGGGCAGCATATCTAAGACATAATCGATGTCCTCCTGCGTGTTATCACGGCCCAGGGTGAAACGGGCCGATCCGTGGGCGATCTCGATGGGCACGCCCATGGCCTTGAGGACATGAGAGGCCTCCAGGGAACCCGAGGAACAGGCAGAGCCGGTGGAGGCCATTACCCCCTTCAGATCCAAGCTGAGGATGAGCGCCTCACCCTCCAATCTCTCAAAACAGACACTGAGAGAGCCGGGCAACCGCTTGGTGGGATGACCGTTGAAGCGAACACCCTCGATGGCCTCCCGAATACCATTCTGCAGAGCATCTCTTAGCCTCTGCTCCCTCTCGGTCTCCTCCTCCAATTCTCCCTGGCAGATCTCCAGGGCCTTGGCCAATCCGGCGATGCCGGGGACATTCTCGGTCCCTGCTCGTTTCCATCTCTCGTGATGACCGCCGTGAGCCAGGGGGTGAAACTTAGTCCCTTCGCGGACATAAAGGGCGCCCACGCCCTTGGGACCGTAAAATTTATGGCCGGACAGGGAGAGCAGATCAACGTTGAGGGCTTCCACGTCCACGGGCAGTTTGCCCACCGTCTGCACGGCGTCGGTATGCAGAAGAACTCCGCGCTGATGGGCCAGGGCACCGATCTCGGCGATGGGCTGAATAGTGCCCACCTCGTTGTTGGCGTGCATGATGGATATGAGAATGGTCTGGCCGGTGATGGCCTTTTCCAGGTCGTCCAGGCCCACCATGCCGTACTGGTCCACGGGCAGATAGGTCACATCAAACCCATCCTTTTCCAGATAATGGCAGGTGTTCAGAACGGCCTCGTGTTCGATCTGGGAGGTGATGATGTGGTTCCCCTTCTCCCGAAGAGCACAGGCAACCCCCTTGATGGCCAGATTATCCCCCTCCGTCCCGCCGCTGGTGAAATAGATCTCCTTGACCTCGCTGTTGAGCAGTCTGGCCACCTTCTCCCGGGCCTCATCGATGGCCACCCGGGCATCCCGGCCGAGCCTGTATATGCTGGAGGCATTGCCGTATTCACCCTTATAGAATGGCAGCATGGCCTTCAGCACCTCCGGGTGCACAGGGGTGGTCGCGCTGTGATCCAGGTATATGGTTCTCATGTTATCTCCCTGAAATGCGAATATCTTCTCCGAAAAGCATTCCAAACATCTTTTGTACCAACATAACAAGCTTTGTCTCGCCTGTCAACTATTTTCCCACCCACTCGCCCTCCGGGCATGGCCAACGCGTTCCAGAATAAGAGCAGTGGCAGCGGCGATGTCGTGGACGCTCACCACGGCGCTGATCACCGCCACGCCGTCAGCTCCGGCCCGGATGGCTTCGGCGGCGTTCCCGGAGGTGACGCCCCCGATGGCCAGGATGGGGATCTTCACCAGCGGACGAAGCCGGACCAATCTATCCGTCCCCACATAAGTGGCACCATCTTTGGTCCCGGTGGAAAAGACGGCCCCCACCCCCAGGTAGTCGGCTCCCTCCTCCTGGGCCCTCTGGACACCGTCTGGCGTCCTGGCCGAGGCCCCCAGGATCATCTTCGGGCCCACCAATTCTCTGGCCTCCTGCAGGGGCAGGTCCCTCTCCCCCAGATGAACCCCATCCGCCCGCACAGCGAGAGCCACATCCACCCGGTCATCGATGATGAACAGGACACCGGCCTGCCGGGTCAGCGCTCTTAGCTTGAGAGCCTCCTGGTAGAATTCACCGTCGGGGAGCTCCTTGTCCCGGAACTGGATCATCTGCGCCCCGCCGTGGATGGCCGCCTCGACGACCTGCTCAAAACTGCGCCCCCGGGAGAGGCCCCGGTCGGTGATGACGCAGAGGCGGACGTTGGATAGGAGGGTCCTGGTATCTTTAGGTATAAGACTCATTTTCTCGTTTCAACAAGTTGTTTTACTTGTCAGCATATTAATGAAATGCAAAGTGCAAAATGCAAAGTGCAAATTTTAAAATGTTCTGAAGTTTTGACTCATCCTGTTTTTTCGTGCTGTCGGGTGGCCTCACCCGACAGCCTATCAATATTCTTACGCGGCGTCGGGTACGGCGACCCGACGCCACCTTTGAACAATTGTATTTTGCGGCGAGAAAACCCTGACTAACGCAGCAACAAGAGCTTTCTCGCCTGCTCATAGCTTCCCACTTGCAACCCAAAAAGATATATCCCCGATCCAACGTCTTTACCGAATCTATCCTTGCCATCCCATACGATCTGATGAAGACCAGAACGCTGAGGTTCGTCAACCAGAGTCACCACCTTTTGTCCCAAGATGTTATAAATTTTAATCACCGTTCTGGTCGGACTAACTACTGAAATTTCATACTCAATAACGGTCGATCCATTAAAGGGATTCGGATAGTTCTGCTTCAAAAATACCGAGTGAGGCTCGCTTGCCTTTGGCGGATCTGGTGAAATAAAGGTGAGGCTGGTGTCGCCGGAAAAGATCATGACTCTTCCCTCTTTGTTATCTCCATAATCTCTCCAGGCTCCAAAAAGAATGTCATCCACGCCATCCCCGTTCACATCCCCCGCTCTGCCCACAGACCGTCCAGCACCTTCGTAAGGACCTTGAAACCCGCTGAAAAGAATGTCCCACTTTCCATCCATATAGGGTCCTCCCAAAAAGACTAAAACCTCACCTAATCCTCCAACTCCGTCATAATTGCCTGTAATAATATCGGGGTGCCCATCATCGTTAATATCCCCAGCTTCTGCAATTTCCCACATTTTTCCACTGAGATAGGTGCCGTGAAGAACTAACTCTGCAATAATATCCGGAACTATAGGGCCATGAAATATTAACGCTGCTGTCTCTATGGCAGCATCAACGCAAAGATCAGAAAAGCAATCTCCATCCACATCAATGAAAGCTGCATTAAGACCTATATCAAGCGAATCCGCAAGTGAGTCAATGATGAAAGCGGGAATAGTATCCATTTCCGCTCCGCCATAGAATATTTTTATAAAGGGGTAATCTCTATGTTCACCCTGGTGCCAACCACTTATTGCTATATCGTGGTAGCCGTCACCATTTATGTCTCCGTTTCCCGCTATCCCACTCCCAAAATAGTACCAGGCAGAGTCCCCAACCGCTGACCAGTCTGCAATACTGTCCGGATCTGATCCCCCAAAATAAAGAGATGCCTTGCCCTGATGTGATTGCCAAGTGACCTGCGATATTAAGATGTCATTGTATCCGTCCCCATTAACATCACCAGCGGCACACATGTCTCTGCCAGCAGCACCAGGAAGAAACAAATCGGCAATGGTGTCAAGCTCAGCCCCTCCCCAGTAGACTCTCACCAGATTCTTAGATCCAATGGCAAAGTCATTAAAAAAATCACCATTGACATCTCCTAAATTGCAAAGGCAATAACCGAATCCATCCTCATTTTCTTTATGAAAGATAACATCAGGAATTGTATCCATGGGATTTCCACCAAAATACAGGAATGCCTTTCTATCTCCAGGAGCGCTTGCTAAGATATCGTCGTAACCATCGCCGTTCTGGTCTCCTAAACCAGCAACCTGGTATCCCAACTTGCTACCAGCTCTAGCACCTACAGCCTCAAAAAGCTGTACGACATCTCGGCTTGATTGGCCTATTGCTGACTGGTGAAATATCAGGAGCATGAGAAATATCAAGATAGCGGCGATTTTCTTCATGATCATCTCCAATGTACGATGGCTTTCCCCTAACGGGTTTTCATCCCGTCGGGTGGTCCCACCCTGAAAAAATCGAGGCTCGAAACTCGTTTATCGTTATGGAAGCTCGTTACGAGGCTGGAAGCTGGATG
>DAOVRJ010000240.1 GCA_030628225.1 Candidatus Zixiibacteriota bacterium
AAATGCAAAGTGCAAATTTCAAAATGAACTTCCCCAGAGGATTCGTTTGTCAATTTTTCACTTTTCATTTTTCATTCTGCATTTCATTTCCCACCACCCCAACTGCCTTTTTGCCCTTGCTCCATCGTCGCGAATATGTTATAATTCTGACTGTGTATCGAGATGAAATCAAAGAGCGAGCCATCAGGATGCTCGTGGAAACAAAATCATTCTCAACCGAAAGGATGGAAACTTGAATTGTCGCTTTACTTCCCTACTTGCCCTCGCAATTCTCCTCGGCCTGCTTATCTCCTCCGGCCCGACGGCCCTGGCCCGGACCGAGCCGGTCAAGTTGACCGAGGAAAAAGAGGGCTTCATCTGTCCTGTCTTCTCCCCGGACGGCCAGTGCATCGCCATGACAAAGGACAACTGGGCGGGCATCTGCAGGATGAACTCCGACGGAACAGGGCTGGAGGAGCTGACCCCGGATCCGGGCGCGGGCTACAAATTCGAGTGGTCGCCGGATGGCCGGCACATCGCCTGCCGGGTGGAGAAGATGATGGACGGAAAAAGATATTTCGCCATCAAGGTGGTGGATGTAAATGACCAGACTGTCCGCCAGATCACCGGGTTCCGAAGATCTCTGGGAACGCCCCGGTGGATCTCCCGGGACGGAACCATCGTCTTCCAGACGGACCGGGACGGAGCTCTGGAACAGATGCCTGCTGCCGATCTGATGCCCTCAGAGACTCAGAAAGAGCCTGTCAGCCTGGTGGCCAGCACCTTAAAAGACCTGCAGATCTGGGTTTCGCAGCCTGATGGCAGCGAAAGGACCCTGGTGTCGGATCCCGACCAGCGATGTTTCGACGCCATCCTCTCTCCCGACGGATGCCGGGTCTGCTACAGCGTATTGGCCGGCGGCGGCAGCATGGCCGTGGCCCACACGGACGGCTCGCACAGAACCAACCTGGGCTATGGCGGCAACCCATGCTGGTCGCCCGACGGAGAAAACCTGGTCTACGATATCACACTGGACGACGGCATGGTCATCACCGGCTCCGATCTCTATTTGATCAGGGCCGACGGAAGCGGGAAGACGCAGCTCACCGACACGCCCGAGCTCATCGAGCGCTGGCCCAATTGGTCCCCGGATGGCACCAAGATCGCCTTCTCTGCCGGGGGTGCTATCTACGTCATGACCATCACACCATCAACCTCGTCCGCAGAATAGGAGAAACGCCATGAGACATCAAAGGATCTTTGTCTGTCTGGGCCTTCTCCTGATCCTGCCGGTCATGGGGAATTTCGCCAGAGCCCAGGACCTTTCCGAGTACAGCTTCTGCGTCGACGCGGGCCACGGGGGGACGGATGCCGGCGCCATAGGACCCACCGGTCTCACCGAGAAGGAGATCAATCTCACAACCTCTTTCTACTTCAGGGACTCCCTGGAGGCGGCCGGCGCCACTGTTTATATGACCCGGGTAACAGACGCTACCCTTAGCCTCTCGGCCCGCTCCAACCTGGCCAACTCCATGGCCGTGGACCGCTGCATCTCCGTCCATCACAACGCCTCGACCAGTCAGTACGCCAACTATACCGGAGTACACGTCTATCTGGATACACCGGAGATCGACCTGCACCTGGCCTCAAATATCGTGACACGCCTCGACTCGGTGCTCAATATCGGGGTGGTGTCCTCCAACTGCGCGACCTGGGGTGTTCACAAAGACAACTTCCACATGGTTCGGGAACCCAACATGCCCTGTTGCCTGACGGAGAACTCCTTCATCTCCAACCCCGCCGAGGAGACCAGGCTGAGGAACTCCAGCTATCTCGAGATCAATGCCACGGCCATGTTCATTGGCCTGGCCGAGCACATGGAGACCTCTCCGGAGCCGCCCCCGCCCACCCTGCTGGTCCCCGACATGATCTCGGTGCTGGGCGACAGCACCGGCACGCGGGCGATCATCCACTGGTGGAGACATCCCGTGGGGACGGTTCTGGGATTTCGCCTGTACAAGAGCACCGATGGGATCAACTGGGGCTCGCCCATCCTGTATGAAGATAGCCTGACCCCCGACGACACCACCGTGACCATCGGGGATTTGCAGGTGGAGCAGATCTACTACTTCAAGATGATTGCCATCGATACCACGTACGAGGCCCCGGAGAGCGACTTCTCCAACACTTATTGCTTACGCACGACCCACACTTGTCCTTGGGTGCTCATCGTGGACGGCTTCGACCGCCGGTCCAGCTGGCTGTCGCCGGGACATCCCTTCGCCAGCTATAACGCCCGCTCCCTGGACAAGCTGGATATCGACTTTGAGACCTGCTCAAACGAGGCGGCCGGCAATCAGGTGAGCCTGGAGGACTACGACGTCCTGATCTGGATCCTGGGCGACGAGGGCACCTCCGACCAGACCTTCGACCTCCGCGAACAGGGCATGGTCAAGAGCTATCTCGAAGGCGGCGGAAAATTATTTGTGACCGGCTCGGAGATCGGCTACGACCTGTGGCGGGGAAGCTCCGCGGACAGATCCTTCTACCAGAACTATCTGAAGGCCTCCTACGTCGGCGACGATGCCAACGACTACACCGTCACCGGCGTGAACGGCACCATCTTCGCCGGCCTCTCCTTCAGCTACGGTCAGACCTACGAGGAGGACTACCCCGACTATATCAATGCCTACGGCGGCAGCACCGTCAACCTGCAGTACAGCGCCTCCAAAAATGCCGGCGTCCAGTATCAGGGCACCTTCGGGTCCGGCAAGCTGGAGGGCAAGCTGGTTCACATGGGCTTCCCCTGGGAGACGATCGGCTCCGAGGGGGCCCGGGATCAGATCATGAGCAGGGTGATGGACTTCTTCGGCTATCAGACAGATGTTGACCAGGAACTGGCCGACGGCCCAGCGGCTCCTCCCGGCGAGTTCCGGCTTTTTCATAATTATCCCAATCCCTTCAACCCATCGACGGATATTAGATACCGCATCCCCTCGACGGCCCGGGTGATCGTGAGAATCTTCAACGTCCGCGGGCAAACAGTGCGCACTCTGCTCAACGAGAAACAGCCGGCCGGCTGGTACACCCTCCGCTGGGATGGTCGGGATGATCATGGAACTTCCGTCGCAAGCGGAACTTACTTCTGTCAGGTGGGGGCTGGACCTCACCTGGCCACCAGAAAGATGGTCCTTATCCGCTAGAGAAATACGTATTCGTGGAAAGATCGAGATTCGAGAATCGCGGATCGTGGGTCGAGAAAGGCAGAGACTGGAGACTAAAAACTGGTTAAAAATTATCTTTATCTTAGTCTTTATCCAGGATCGAGGATCGGTCTTTCTTTTAACGAATCTCGAACCTCGAGTCTCGAATCTCGTCATTACAGAATCCAGAATCCACCTTTATTTCCTCAGCCCCTCTTGCTCCGGCAAAGGGGTTTTTTCATGAACGATATAACGGATAAACAAGCGCATCTTTTCGCTTGACAACTACCGGTGTTTTCTGATATAATGATTGAGTACGGCTGTGTGCCGTGGATGGGTGAAGTGTACGTGCTTGGTTGTGTGAACTGAGTTCGGAGAGTTTAGAGAGTTCAGCGAGTTTTGAGAGTTTAGAAAGTTTCTTGAGCTCGGAGCTGGGAACGCGGAGTGCGGAGCGTCTTGAACTCGGA
>DAOVRJ010000212.1 GCA_030628225.1 Candidatus Zixiibacteriota bacterium
ACTTGAATCCTCGACCCCTTGAATCCTTCCTCTGATAGCAATCTAATAATTTGGCAAACAAAGCCTATAACATCCATCAATCCCTTTAACAACGGGAGGCTCATATATGGGCGCTCTTGCCACCATCGACTGGGCCATCATTTTCGGCTACGTAGTCCTGGTCATAGCGCTGGGTATCTACCTCTCTAAACGGGCGCAGAAGAATATGGAGAGCTATTTCGTCGCCGGCAGGAAGCTGCCCTGGTGGTTGCTGGGCACCTCCATCGTGGCCACCACCTTCGCTGCGGACACGCCCCTGGCGGTCAGTGGGTTGATCAGGACCAAGGGCATTGCCGGCAACTGGTACTGGTGGAATGGTGCCCTGGCGGGCATGCTGGGCGTCTTTTTCTATTCCCGGCTGTGGCGCAGATCGAAGGTGGTCACCGACACGGAATTCGCCGAGTTGCGCTATGCCGACAGGCCGGCCAGCATCCTGCGGGGCTTCCGGGCGCTGTACTTTCCGCTGGTCTACAACACCATCGTCATGGGCTGGGTCATGCTGGCCATGGCCAAGATCATGGGTGGCGTGCTGGGATTGCCCAAGTGGCAGTCGGTGGCCTTTTGTTTTGTGGTGGCCGTCGTCTACACGTCGCTATCCGGCCTGTGGGGGGTGGTGATCACCGACCTCATCGAGTTCGGCACGGCCCTGTTCACATCCATATTGTTGGCCGTCATAGCGGTCAAGAAATGCGGCGGCATGGGGAATGTTCTGGCCCAGTTGAGCGAAGTGGTGGGCATCGAGAAGGCCAAGGATATCACCACCATTGTTCCCTGGCACTCGGCTCTGTTGCCCATAGGATTTTTCTTCATTTACGTGGGCCTTCAATGGTGGACCAGCGGCAATACTGATGGCGGATCCTATTTCGCTCAGCGAATGCTGTCGGCGAAAGATGAAAAACACGCTCGCCTGGGATTCCTGTGGGGTAACGTCGCCCACTACTGTGTGCGCACCTGGCCGTGGATCGTGGTGGGATTGGTGGCCATCGTGGTCTTCCCCCAGATAGATGACCCGGAGATGGGCTACGTCAAGGTCATGCTGAAGTTCCTGCCTGCCGGCCTGTTGGGCCTGGCCCTGGCCGGCTTCATGGCCGCGTTCCTATCCACCATTGACACGCAGCTTAACTGGGGCGCTTCCTACCTGATCAATGATTTCTATCGCCGGTTTCTGAAAAAAGATGCTTCGGAAAAACATTACGTGAGGGCCGCCATCGTGGCCACCATCATCATCGCCGCCGTCGGAGCGATGGTAACGCTGATGATGAGCTCCATCTATTTCGGCTGGACCATCATCACCTCGGTGAACGCCGGCATCGGCGTGGTCTACCTCTTGCGCTGGTACTGGTGGCGGATCAACGCCTGGAGCGAGATCTCCGCCATTTCCACCTCGGTCTTGATGAGCATCTATCTGACCTTTTTCACCTCCATAAAGTTCCCGGTAACCCTCCTGTACATTATCCCTGTCTCCGTGACCGTATGGGTCATCGTCACCTTCCTGACCAGGCCGGTGAAGGATGAGAAGCTGATCGAGTTCTACAAACACATTCGCCCCGGCGGGATCGGCTGGAAGAGGATCCGGGCTCAGATACCCGGCGCAGAGAACGACCGTGTGGGCTGGAGCAACCTGAAGGGATACATCGCCGCGGTGGTTGGCGTGTACGCGGCCCTCATCGGCATCGGCAAGCTGATCCTGGGACAGACCCTGCTGGGGGTGATATTGATGTTGGTGACGGTGGTTATGGGCTATATGATCTACACCGTGTTCACCGAGACGGATGAGATCACCCCGGCGCCGCTGGGGTAGGAATCTGTAGGGGCACGGCATGCCGTGCCCGCCTGAAACGCTATGCGCAATCATCCAGAAAGACCTCAAAGGCGTTCCGTTCGGTTGAAAGATTACGATTACTCCCAACGCGGCGCGTATTATATCACCATCTGTACCTTTAATCATCGATGCAATCTAGGTGAGGTTAAAGATGGCAAAATGCTGATCAGCCAATCCGGAAAGGTTATTCTGGAATCTTGGAATGCGATACCTCTCCACTTTGCACATGTTGCTTTGGATTCATTTGTAGTCATGCCAAATCATATTCACGGGATCCTGATGTTATTAGATGATCCTGCGGGCACGGCATGCCGTGCCCCTACAGAAAAACCTGGGATTAATGCTCAAGAGCGAATGAGCAATCCAATTTCAGGATCCCTTCCCACTATTATCGGGTCATTTAAAGCTGCTGTCAGCAAACGGATCAATGAACTTCGTAATACGCCGGGTGCTTCCTTCTGGCAACGTGGTTATTACGAACACGTCATTCGTAATGAAATCGAATTGAATTCCAAATGCGAATACATCCTGAACAATCCCTTCAAGTGGGAGTTGGATCGAAATAATCCCGCCAATTGGTAGCTGCCATCCCTGGCCCAAGATTCTGAATCTGGACATAATTACATAAACGGCTGACGGGCACGGCATGCCGTGCCCCTACATTAAGTTTGTCCTCCTCGTTTGGGGAGGACTTTTTTATGCTCTATCGGGGAATATTACAAAATAGGGTTGACAAAATCGCCCGCAAGCGGTAGTATTATTCGAAAAGGAGAAGACAATATCGAAAGATAAAAGGAGAGACTGATGAATGCACAGAAAGGGGAACATCTGCTGATCATCGGCGGCGATGCCGCCGGGATGAGCGCCGCATCACAGGCCAGAAGGCAGAGGCCGGACCTGAAGATCACCGCCTTCGAACAGGGCCCGTACACCTCTTATGGGGCCTGCGGGATGCCCTATTATGTCCAGGGACTTGTCGAGAAAGCGGAAGATCTGGTGATCCGGCCCGCGGAGGTCTTCCGCAAGAAGTACGACATCGATGCTCGGGTGCTTCACCGGGTGGAGGAGATCGATCTGCAGAAGCGAGCGGTCCTGGTCCGCGACCTGAAAGAAAACAAAACCTTCTGGGAGCAGTTCGACCAACTGCTCATCGCCACCGGGGCCTCTCCTATACGACCGAAGCTTCCCGGCATCGATGCCCGGGGCATGCACAGTCTCTCCCTGATCCCCGACGGTGTGGCCATCCGCCGGGCAATCGAGGAAGAGTCTTCCAAACAAGCGGTTATCGTGGGCGGGGGCTACATCGGCCTGGAGATGGCCGAAGCTTTGACGGCGAGAGGTCTTGAGGTCTCCTTGGTTGAACTTTTACCCCAGGTTATGAGCACTCTGGACGAGGACATGGCCGGGCTGGTCGCTAAGATCCTTGAGCAGATGGGCGTCACCCTGTATCTGGGCGAGGGAGTGGAGAGTTTCCAGACTTCCAATGGTCATGTCAGCGGAGTGAAGACCTCTCAACATCTGATCCCCGCCGACCTGGTCATCCTGGGTATGGGCGTCCGGCCCAACGTCGGGCTGGCCAGAGAGGCCGGCATCCCCCTGGGCAAGACGGGAGCCATTCTGGTGGACGAGGGCATGCGCACGCAGGTGCCCGGCGTCTGGGCTGTGGGGGACTGTGTGGAGTCTTTTCATCTGGTCAGCGGCAAGAAGGCCTTCATCGCCCTGGGCACCGTGGCCAACAAGCAGGGTCGGGTGGCCGGGATCAATCTGGGTGGAGGTAATGCCCATTTCCCCGGAGTGGTGGGAACGGCCATCACCAGGGTGGGGGAGATGGAGATGGCCCGCACCGGTCTTTCCGTACGGGAGGCGGAAGACCTGGGCCTTGATTACGTCACCGCTTTCATCCGAGCCCGGACGCGGGCCAAGTACTACCCCGGCGGCGGGTCAATGGCCGTCAGGGTCGTCGCCGAGAAGGAAACGGGCCGGTTCCTGGGCGGTCAGATTGTCGGGACTGCCGGCGCGGGCAAGCGCATCGACGTCCTGGCCACGGCCCTGCACGCCGGCATGAAGGTTCCGCAGATGTTGTATCTTGATCTGGCCTACGCGCCGCCGTTTTCGCCGGTGTGGGATCCGGTATTGATCGCGTTGAGGCAGATTGCTGGCAAGTTGTGATGGGAGTGAGTGTTGGGGATTGGAGGTTGTGGCAGAAATCCGAAGCTCGATGCTGGTGAGAAAGGCGGATCCTTGATTATAGTTTTGAGAGTTGAGAGAGTTTAGGGAGTTTAGAGAGTTGGGAGAACCTCTCTTTTGTCATTCCGGCGAATGCCGGAATCTCCGCATTGGCCGTATCCTTCACTTGTTCT
>DAOVRJ010000031.1 GCA_030628225.1 Candidatus Zixiibacteriota bacterium
CAGGGTGTCGCCGTTGGCCCAGGTTGAGTCGGGATAGCGGGTGGCGTCGGGCTGGACGAGATCGGTGATATCCTGCTTGGCGGAGAAATCCCAGGTGACCCCATCGTCCGACTCGACCAAAGTGATGCCGTTGTTCAACTGGGAGACTAAAAGGCCGGCATAGGGCCCCAGGTTCATCACGTCGAAGTAGGACTTGGTGTAGGCGATGCCCACTTTGTTGGAGACGGGCGAGGCGGCACACATCTGCGAGATGCTGACGATGGTATCTACCACCGTAAAGGGGGTGTAAGTACTGCCGCCGTCTTCGGATCGAGAGTAGCCGATCCGCTGCCAGACTTCACCCCTGGCCTCACAGGAGACGACGTGAATGTAATTCTGATGGCAAACGGTCATATGTGGCCAGATCGTGTCCTCCCAGCCGGAGAGGCTGGGGATATCGGTCACTTGAAAAGCCCCGAAGCCCTCGATGAAGTCATAGGCCACCGCACTCGTGGTAGGGGTGCCCTGATGGAAAGTAATGACGGCTTCTCCGCCGCCCAGATTCGAAAGAGTGGTGTACCCGGCGCGTGTGCTCAAGTCTACCTGATAGCCCACATCCGGCCAGGCCAGGGCACCGGTGGAGGGATCAAAGTAATTATAGTAGACATGTCGGTTGACGGCATTAAGCTCCAGAGCATTCATCCAGCAAAAGTGAACGCCACCGCTTCCACTGGAAGCCAGGGCGACCATTTTGCTGATGGTCCCGTTGTGCTGGTAATCATACCAGGTGGTGCCCAGCAGGAAGGTTTCTCCCAGCGGGTCTGTCTTGTGTTCGGCAGATTCAGAGTAAGGGGTGCCGCTGGTAGCCTGTGGCAGCTGCGTATTGGGCCCGATAAAGGGGCTGGCCAGTTCAAGTTCCGGGTGCTGGTATATGGTCACCGTGGCCAGGGAAGAGCCGCACATGGCCAGCATCAAAACACACGACAACAGGAAAACGAACAGATCTTTTCTTTGCATGATCTTACCTCCTAAGAATGAATTCGGCCGGCGCGATTTGCCAGAAATAACCCCTGGCCTGAAACCACAAATTCCTGTTGGTGCATCACCCCTTTCTTTAAGAATTTACCTGAAAAGAACCCGTGTCGTTTGTGTACAAAGAAATACCCCTTGGTAGATCAAGAGAACGACAAAGCAAAATACCAAAAAGGCAGTTGAATGTCAATAAAAAAATTCAGGTTGCCGAATACCTGGGTTAAATTGTAGGCGATGTTCGCCTCGGCCCCTCACCAATGGCCGGGAAGCTCAGAGTTCATCTGCTAAAAAAAGCTTGACATCTACTGGGATTTTTTGTACAATAAAAAACTTAAGAATCCGTTGCTGTTCGCTGGGAGAAGGAGCATTTCCTGAGTGAGGTTTTGGTCTTATTCCTTCCCCAGATGATCGAACCTTCAGGAACCTGAGGGGTTTTTTTCAAAGGCAGGATTTTCAAAGGGGGGAGAAATAATGTTGGTGTTGTCCAAGACGTTATGCAGGATCGTGTGTTGCGCTATCGCTGTCATTTTGTTGTCAGCAACTGTGTCTCTGGCGTTTCTGCCGCGACATGAGCCGGGTCAGATCATTGTCAAATTCGCCCCGGAAATTGACAAGGTGGATGCTCAGCAGGGGGAGGGATTTATCTGTGTGGGTATCGTCTCTCTGGATCAGAGAATGGAACGGTACGGGGTCACCCAGATTGGTCAGATTTTTCCCCATAAGAAGTCGGAGTTGGGCGCCATATATCAGTTCGATTTTGATCAGCGATACGATGCCATGGACGTGGCCATGGACTTTGCCGGGGATAAGCATCTGTTATATGCTGAGCCGCGGTATATTCAGCAACTATGGGAGGAGCCGGATGACGAGTTCTATATAAGCGGTGTGCAGTGGTATATAAACTTAGTGCATAGCCCCCAGGCATGGGACATCTCCCATGGAGACAGCTCGGTAATCATCTCCATTGTGGACACTGGTGTGGATTGGAATCACCCTGATCTTTATGGTAACATCTGGATCAGCCCCGGGGAGGACATAAACGGAGATGGACGGATTACCGGCATCGATGTTAACGGCATCGACGATGACGAGAACGGATATATCGATGATTTCTTTGGCTGGGATTTCGGCAGCTCAGCTTCCGGCCTTGGAGATAACGATCCCACCGAGTGGGCGCCCATTCACGGCACCCACTGTGCCGGGATCGCCGCGGCGGTGACGAACAACGGAGTGGGTGTGGCCGGCATGGCCTGGAACTGTTCCCTTATGCCGGTAAAGGCCACCCGCGATGGACAGGAAGGCATTCGCTATGGCTATGAGGGGATTCAATACGCCGCCGACAATGGAGCTGATATCATCAGCCTCAGCTGGGGTCACTATGGCGGTTCTCCCAGCCAGTTCGAGCAGGAGATCATCGACAGCGCCAATGCCAAGGGTGTTATCATTCTCTCCTCTGCCGGAAATGATCCAGGGACCACGCCCCCGGATACCTGTCCGCTATCGTATCCCCCTTGGTACAATCATGTGACCGCCGTGGCCGCCACGGACATCAACGACAAGGCCACGAGCTGGACCTTTTACGGAAGCTGGGTGGATGTGGCCGCTCCCGGCCAGGGCATCTACAACACCTGGTACGATGACAGCTACGCCATGCTCAGCGGCACGAGCATGTCCTGTCCTCTGGTGGCCGGGATTGCCGGCCTGCTCAAAACGATAGACCCGGAAATGACCAGCGATGAGTTCGAGGCCAAGATGTTGCACACCTCCGATGATATCTATTCTCTCAATCCCGCGTATGAGGGGTTCTTGGGTGGGGGGCGAGTGAATGCCTATGCGGCGTTGTTGAGCATGACCGAGCCATGTCTGGCGCTCGATCAGCAGACGATCATCGACGATGCCGGGGGCAACGGGGACGGCCGGGCCGATCCCGGCGAGACGGTGAATTGGATCGTCACTCTGAGCAACAGGCCCACCTGGCAGGTGGCCCAGAATGTGGGCGTGAAGGTGTCCACCTCAGACCCTACCATCTCCTTTGTGACTGATTCCGTAGGATTTGGAGATATCGGTCCGGGAACCAGCGCCGATAATTCCGCCAGTCCCTTCCAGTTTACGGTGGCCTCCGCGGCCCGGGACAGTGGGGCTCATTGGGCGACCTTTTGCTTTCAGGTGCAGGCCGGCGATGGGGCGTATGTCATAACGGACAGCATAGATATGATGATCGGCCGGCCGGATGTTTTGGTGGTGGACGACGACGGTGGCGATGACTTGGAGGAGGTGTACCAGGCTGATCTAAGGGATATCGATGTGGTTTACGATACCTGGACTGTTGCTAAGAACGGCAAGATCAGCGCCGAGGAGCTTCTTCGCTATCATGCGGCGATCTGGCTGACGGGTGCTGAGGCGGAGAGCACTCTGACGGTGGAAGATCAGGATTGTCTGGCCGCCTTTTTGGATGCCGGCAACAGCCTTTTTCTCACGGGTCAGAACATCGGCGATGAGATTGGCGATGGCACTTTCTTCAGCGACTATCTACATGTTTCCCATGTGACCGATACTATAAACCTGTCTGCGCCATATCTGGATGGGGTAGAGGGCGATACGCTCACCAATGGAACCACCTTGTTTCTTCTGGGGGCCGAGCCGCAGAACTCCCCCAGCGGCGTACAGCCCATTGGAGGGGCGATCGAAATCTACACCTATCGGGATAACCCTGAAGGACCCGTGGCCGCTACCCGGTATGAGTCATCCAAAGGATACAAGGTGGTCTATTTTGCCTTTGGATATGAGGGGATTTTGGGGACCGGTGGCTACACTGTTCCCCAGAAGGTGTTGAGGAATATCATGGAGTGGTTTAAGGTGCAGACTGCGGTGGACCAGGACCAGGTCATCGCCGAGGGGCTTCCCCTGCACTATGCGCTTTCCCAGAATTATCCGAATCCGTTTAATGCCGGGACGGCCATCACCTATTATCTGCCCGGCGGGGCTGGCCGTCATCAGACCACCCTGCGTATCTATAACATCCTGGGGCAGGAGGTGCGGACCCTGGTCAACGAAGTTCAGGGTCCCGGAGTTTATACAGTTCGCTGGGATGGTCGTGATCTCTCTGGAGAGGAGGTCTCCGCCGCCGTTTATTTCTGCCGGCTGGAGTCCGCAGATTTTTCCCGGACAAAGAAGTTGGTGCTTTTAAGATAAAATGCAAGAAGAAAAAAACTGCCAGGAACCTCGTTAGGGTAAGTTTATCAATAGGTTTTTTGTGGATCTCTCCAGCCCTTCGAGCAAGTGTTAAGACGTGTTTGCTGTCCACCGGCCGGACCACAAATATCGCAAGAATGTGAGATGCTGGCCTTTTCGCTCTTTACCGGCTAATCTAAAAAACACTTGACAAGAACGCCAAGTGATGTTATTTTGCAGTGAAAATTAGAGTTGTATCGAAAAGAGCATATTCTCTGGCCGGGGGTTTTTATGAAAAATGTGGCACCTTCTTGAGAAGGTGCGTCGTTGTTATGAAGCAAAAATAACTGTCTGTTCACCCCGTCGAAGGGAGGGTCGGTTACATGGTTGAGCTGTTTATCAAAGGTGGCCCTTTCATGTGGCCGTTGCTGTTCGCGCTTATTGTAGGTATCGCGATGGCCTTCGTGAAATTTTGGGCCCTCACCAAGGCCTCCATAAACACCCGCAAGTTTTTGGCCAAAATCAAGGGAGCTTTGAGCACCGGCGGTATTGGCGCGGCCACGGAGATTTGTGTCAACACCCGTGGTCCGGTGGCTTCCATTTTTCACGCCGGACTTCTGCGCGCTGGCCGGGGGGTTGAATATGTGGAAAAAGCCATCGAGAGTGCCGCAACCATCGAGATGGCTTTTCTGGAGAGGGGAATGGTCTGGCTGGCCACAGTGGCGAATATTGCCCCTATGTTGGGATTTTTAGGAACAGTGAGCGGCATGATCAAGGCGTTCACGGCCATCGCACTGGCGGGAGACATAGAGCCTTCCTTGGTGGCATCGGGAATTTCCGAGGCATTGATCACCACCGCTACCGGGTTGGCCATCGCCATCCCCATTCAGGCCCTGCATAACTTTTTCGTTTCCCGGATCGATAGACTCATCATCGAGATGGAGGAAACCTCCTCCGATCTGGTGGATACCCTGACCGAGATCGAGCAGCAGGCGGGGGCCCCGGCTGCAGCAAGGAGCTGAGGCTCATGAACTTAAAGAGAAGAATCAGGGCTAGCGAAGAGATTCCCACCTGCTCCATGGCCGATATTGCTTTTTTGCTGATCATTTTTTTTCTGGTGACCACGACAATGAGCATGGATCGAGGTCTGGGATTACAATTGCCTGCTCTGGGACAGGGCAAAAAGGTTCCCAAAAAGAACCTCTGCCACATCTGGATCAACGCTTCCAACGATGTGGCCATTGGGGGTGAGGTGATCCCCATAGGGGAGATCGAGAACATCATTCGCCAAAAACTGGAGGAGAATTCACGCCTCATCATCTCGGTCAAGACGGACAGAGAAGCGAAATACAAGACGATGATCGATGTTTTAGATGAGCTGAAGTTGGCGGAGGCCCCGCGCATCTCGTTGGCCTCTCCAGATTAGTTCTCTTCGGGGGGTTTCGATGAAAGTCTCTCGCAAATCGAAAATTGGATCAGTTATTCCCACAGCCTCTATGGCAGATATTGCTTTTCTGCTGTTGGTCTTCTTCATGGTGACCACCGTTTTCAGGATATATCGCGGTCTGGATGTGTTCCTGCCGTGCGCCGAGGCCACCCAGAAGATCGAGACCAAGAGGAATCTCTGTCACATTTGGGTGGACACCAAAGGGCAGATCTCCATCGATGATATGCTGGTGGAGGTGCCCCTGGTTTACCCCGTGGTGCTGGAGAAGTTACGCGATAACCCCAGGATCATCATCTCGTTTAAAGCGGATAGAAACGCAAGATATGGGATCTTGGCCAATGTGATGGAGGAGCTGAAACGGGCTCAGGCGCTGCGCATCAATTTCTCTACCGATCGAGAAACTCTGTGAGGTGAGAGACTATGGTTCATAAGAATCCCAGAGTGGATCTGAGAGGTCAGTACAAGGGGGTCTTCGAAAAAGCACTGATCCTCTCGTTGGCTATCCATTTGTTCATCTTCCTTACATATACTGAGGTAGAAGTCAAACCTTATGAGACGATAGCCAAGCAGGTAGTCGTTGAAGTTCAGGATATCCCCGAGACCCAGCAGCTGAAGAAACTCCCGCCGCCCCCAAGGCCGGCCGTGCCCATTGAATCCGAGAGCGAGGATCTTCCCGAAGATGTGACCATCGAGACCACAGACCTGCGCGTGGATGTTGCACCACCACCGCCACCGCCACCCATGGCAGATGAGTTTGTGGCTTATGATACACCTCCCAAGCTAATCAGGCTGGTTAAGCCAAAATATCCGGATATTGCCAGGAAGGCAGGAATTGAGGGGATGGTCATCCTGAAGATCTTGGTGGACGTGGATGGCAAAGTGATCGACGCTCGTGTTTTGAAGTCTCTGGGCAACGTCGGTTGCGATGAGGCGGCCGTTAAAGCGGCCAAAAAGTGTTTATTTGAGCCGGCTCTGCAGCGCGATAAACCTGTGAAGGTGTGGGTAAGCTATCCGGTGAGGTTTATTCTTAAAGATGCCCAATAGGGGATGGAATATAACAGATATCTTCCGAAAAAGGCAGTGGTGATCACCCTGCCTTTTTCTTTATGAAAAAACTGAAACTTTGGTGTATTCTTAACGTTTAACATAAGTAAGCATTTTTTTGATCATAAATTGCGGAGGTTCCAGATGGCAGAAGAAAATGATGTCGCCGAGGTCGTACAGCCCAAAGAAACAAAACCGATGACCGCGTGGCAAAAAGTCTGGGGGATCTTTTTTGATCCCAGAAAATCTTTTTCTTCTCTATCAGAAAGGCCTACTTGGATTCTTCCTGTGATAGTGCTGATCATCATTGCGATGATCACCAGCGTTATTGTCGCGCCCTTTAGCATACAAGAAACTATTGAGAGGATCGATCAAAACCCCCGGTTGACCGTCGAACAGAAGGAACAGATTATCGAGGATATACAGGAACGGCAGGCCAAACCGTGGATGAAGCTCATCAGCTACGGCATCGGTCCTATTGTGGCGATTTTTTTCATCGTTTTTATTGTGAGCGCTGTATTGTATTTCGGCGGCAATGTGCTCCTGGGAGGAGATGCCGGCTTTAAACAGGTCCTTTCCGTTTACAGCTGGTCTAGCCTGGTATCCATCCCGGCCTTTATCGTGAAAGCGCCCTTGATGTTGATAAAAAACAGCGCCCACGTTCATACCAGCCTGGCCGCCATCATGCCCTCAGGCAGCGACGAAAGCGTCATTTTCAAGATACTGACGCATACCGATATCTTCACCATCTGGGAGATCTGTTTGATCTCCATTGGATTGGCCGTTGTCTATAGATTTTCCACTAAGAGATTAGCGTGGTTGGTCATCTTTTTGTATCTAATTTATGTCATGGGAAGCGTGGGATTCAGCCTGTTGACCAGAGGCCGTTTCATGATGGGATGATGTCGCAATAAAAGGGGATAAACCATTTGGTGTCAGGATTCAATGTTCGCTCGTCTAATATCTTGAGGATGGTGATGTGATGAAGGTGAAAACCGGTTTGATGCCCGGATTTGTAGTGTTTATTTTATTTCTGGCGTTGGCCTGGGTTTCGTTGCCGGCAGAGGAAAATTCCTCCTCCGTCGTTCGGACGCTGACCCTGGAAGAGTGTATCTCCATCGCTTTGGAATACAACGCCGATGCTGTGATCGCTCTCAAATCTGTGAAGCTGGCGAGGGCGGAAGTGTTGGGGGCGGTGGCTAATTTCATCCCGCACTTGAGCTCCACTTCATCTTATTCACGGGCTCCAGCGGGGACGTATTATGATCCCAGCACTGGCGTTTTATCTCCGCACTCATATAGGACATCACTTAACCTCAGCCAATCCCTGTTCAATGGTGGATACAATCTGGCCTACCTCTCTCACGCTCGTGCGGGCAAGCAAGGGGCAGAGGACAGCTACGAGAACACCATGCAGCTAATAGCCTTGGATGTCAAAATACGCTATTTCAGTCTCCTCAAGAACGGCAGGTTGTTGCGCGTGGCCGAGGAGCTGGTGCGCAGCTCGGAGGAGCGGGCGAAAAGGGAACAGAGCCTTTACGAGATTGGGGCCACGGCCAAGGCGAATCTGCTAAGGGCCAAGGTCAAGTTGGGCGAAGACCGGCTTTACTTGATCTCCGGGCGCAACGATCTCAGCTTGGCCCGGGCCGATTTGAATGACATTCTGGGTTGGCATCTGGACACCCTGGTGGAGGTGGTGGATAACCTCACCGTGGAAAGAGTCTCTTTTAACCTGCCAGCCTTGACTGAGCAAGCCGTCTCGCGACATCCCTCGGTAAGGATGGCCAGAACTCAGGTGCAGCAGGCCAAAGCCTCATTGGGAATGGCCAAGAGTGGCTGCTTGCCCAGTCTCTCGGCCAGCGGCGGCTACTCATGGGCTGACATCGATCTGCCCGAAGATATGACCGACTGGAAAGATCACGATTCATGGGGGGTGGAACTGTCCCTGAGCGTGCCCATTTTCGACGGTTTCGCCACCAAATCCAACATTCGCCAGGCCAAGCTCAATCTGGCTATAGCCGAGGAGAATTTGAAACAGGCTAAACGGGAAATTATCCTGGCTGTTAAGCGGGCCTTTTTGAGTGTGACCGAGGCCGAGGAGCGTATCCAGGTGGCTGAGGAAAGCTTGGTTTTGGCCGAGGAAGAGGCGCGTTTGGCCGAGGAGCGATATCGACTGGGAGCCAGCTTTATGCTGGAGCTTATCGACTCCCAGGTGGCTTTTTCCACCGCTCAGTTGAATTATATCTCCGCCCTGTATGACTACAATCTTGCCGTGGCGCAACTGGAGCAAGCCGTTGGCAAGCCCGTTGCTCCATGATACGGATCAGAGTTAGATTGCTTTTTATCCGCCAGTGAGGAGGTTTTGTGAATGGCCAAAAAGAAGAAACTGTTCGTGGGTCTGGCCATAGGTCTCTTGGTGGTCGTCATCATCGTGCTCAATTTGGTGAAGAGCTCCGAGAAGGCCGTTGAGGTCCAGGCAGAAAAGGTCAAGACAGGAATGATCACTTCCACCGTCTCCGCGGCAGGCAGGGTGCAGCCCGAGACGGAGGTGGATATTAGCGCCAACGTCAGTGGGAAGATCGTCCAAATGGGCGTGAAAGAGGGGCAGGTGGTGGAGGAGGGACAATTTTTAGTTCAATTGGACCGGAACCGCTACCAGGCTATGGTGGATCAAGCTAAAGCCCAGCTAGCCTCGGCAGAGGCCCGTTTGGTGGAGGTAGAGGCTGAGTTTCGAAGAGTGAAAGAACTGTACGATGCCCAACTTACCTCTGATGCAGATTTAGAGGCGGCCAAGGCTCGTCGAGATGTGGACAAGGCCAATTACAGCGCTGCCAAAGCATACCTGGATAAGGTGCGGGATGATCTCTCCAAAACCACCATTCTCTCGCCAATGGCAGGGACCATCTCCCAGCTTAACTCAGAGGTAGGTGAGGTGGTCTTAGGGACGGAGCAATTCTCCGGAACGGTGATAATGACCGTCGCCGACCTCTCCCGCATGGAGGTGGAGGCGGATGTGGATGAGACGGACATCGTTGATGTGTGCATCGGCCAGTCGGCCGATATCGAGGTGGATGCCCTGCCGGACACGATGCTGCAGGGAGAGGTAACGGAAATCGCCAACACCGCCTTCACCCTCGGCCGAGGCACCCAGGAGGAGGTGACCAATTTCAAGGTGAAGGTGGCTGTTCTGGACGACGTTTCCAGTTTGAAGCCGGGGATGTCGGCCACCGTGGATATAGAGACCGCTTTCCGCGAGGACGTCCTGCACGTGCCCATCCAGTGTGTGGTCATGCGAGCTCCCAAATCTGAGGAAGAGGAGGAAGGAGAGAAAGGCGAAGAGGCCGAAGGAGAGAGGGAAAAGGAAGCAAAAACGCCAGGATCGCGGAGGCGCAGTGGACGTCGGAGGGAGGGATCTACCGCTGGCGGGACCGGCTCGGAGGACCAACGAAAAGAAAAGAAAGAACTCATCGAGGTGATTTTTGTGGTTGAGGACGGTACGGCCAAGATGGTGCCGATTAAGAGAGGCATCGGCAGCGATACCGATACCGAGATTATCTCGGGCCTGGAGGGTGATGATCTGGTCATTACCGGAAGTTACCGGGCTTTAAGGGATTTGCGGGATGGTCAAAAGGTCAAGGTCAAGAAACCCACTGGGAAACAAGCCGTAGATACAGATGAGGACTGATGGGATGACCATGTTAATTGAGATCAAAAACATCACCAAGATCTACCACGTAGGTACCGTGGCAGTGCCCGCCTTACAGAGTATTAATCTGCAGATCGAGTCCAATGAGTATCTCTCCATCATGGGCCCCTCCGGCTCCGGAAAATCCACCCTGATGAATATCCTCGGGTGCTTAGATACTCCCACCGGAGGTACCTACAACTTCAAAGGCCGGGAGATCGCCGGCCTGGACGATAACCAACTGGCTGAGATTCGCAATCGCGAAATTGGATTTGTGTTTCAGACCTTCAATTTGCTCCCCCGGGCCACCGCTCTTCACAACGTCGAGTTGCCCCTTATTTACAATGGCACTCCCGCCAGAGAGCGTCGAAAAACCGCCAGAGAGGCCCTCGAAGCCGTCGGTCTGTCCGACCGGGCGCATCATCGCCCCAATGAGCTCTCCGGTGGTCAGCGTCAGCGAGTGGCCATCGCTCGGGCACTGGTGAATCAACCCTCTGTTATCCTGGCAGATGAACCCACCGGAAATCTGGATAGCAAGACCGGTGAGGAGATCATGCAGGTCTTCGAGCAGATCCACCAGGCTGGCAACACCATCATCTTGGTAACCCACGAGGAGTACATCGCCGAACACACACAGCGCAGCATTCGCCTGCTGGACGGAAAAGTGGCCTCGGATGAGATCCGCTCAGAGTGTTGATCTTGAAAGTACTTATCAAATCCGCAGGGGCCCGGTGGCCAGCCTTCTTGCCGCCGCTGGTTTCCCCAGAATTTTTAACGAAGCTCAACTCCCCTCAATAAGATGAATCTGAGAGAGATTGCTGAGAGCATCCGCATCGCCATGGGTGCCCTCAGGATGCATAAGATTCGAGCTGCTCTGACCACCTTGGGCATTCTCATCGGGGTTACTACGGTCATCAGCCTGATTTCCCTTATCCAGGGTTTGAATCGAAGTTTCACCGGACAGGTGGCTAGCCTGGGCTCCAATGTCCTCTATGTGGAAAAATTCCCCTGGTTTTCCCATGAGGACTGGTATAAATATAGGAATCGGAAAGACATCACCCGCCAGCAGGCCGAAGCACTGGCCGGTATGGTGATCACTGCGGAGCATGTGGCCCCTGTTGTATACACCCGCCGTCCGCTGAAGTACCAAGATGCTTGGGCCGAGGCTATTCTGATCAGAGGAACCACGCCGGAGTATCAGGAAGTAGCCGATGTTTCCGTCGAATATGGCCGGTTTTTTTCCCAGGTGGACGACCAACGACGTAATCAGGTCTGCGTGCTGGGGATAGCAGTGGTGGAGGCACTCTTCAAGGACGTAGATCCCCTGCACAAGAGAGTGCGCATCGGCCCATATAAATTCCTGGTTGTGGGGGTGAAAGAGAAGAAAGGCAACCTGTTGGGTTTCAACCAGGATGAGGATGTCATCATCCCCATTCGTGTTTTCGAAAAGCTGTTCGGCACCTACAGATCGCTGGATATCGTCGTGGAGGCGATCAACGCAGAGACAATGGAGGAGACAAGCGAAGAGGTTCGCTGGGCCATGAGGTTGATTCGAAAAGTGCCTCCCGGAGAACCTGACGATTTCTCCATCAATCAGCAGGATATGCTTACCGATATGTACCAGAAGGTAACTGGCACCATCTATCTGGTGATGATCGGCATCGGCACCATTGCCTTGGTGGTGGGTGGTATCGGGATCATGAACATCATGCTGGTCTCGGTAACCGAGAGGACCCGGGAGATCGGCATTCGAAAAGCCCTGGGTGCACGGAGCCGGAATATTCTCTGGCAGTTTCTGGTGGAAGCTGTGACCCTGAGCAGTTTGGGCGGCGTAATTGGTATTCTCATCGGGTTTAGTTTGGGGAAGCTAATTGCTGCCGTTTCTCCACTCCCCGCCGCGGTTTCCATGTGGTCTGTGTTCCTGGGATTAGGATTTTCATCGGCCGTGGGGATTTTCTTTGGTCTTTACCCGGCAGCCAAGGCATCTCGATTAGATCCTATTGAGGCTCTGCGGTACGAGTAAGAGAGGAACAGGAATGGAGGTCAAAGAGAGCATTCAGATGGCCCTGGGGTCTCTCAAAACGCACAAGTTGCGTTCTGTGCTGACCACCCTGGGAATCATCGTCGGTGTGACTACGGTGGTTGGGATGCTGTCTCTTACACAAGGGCTCAAAAGAAGCATTGAGGATCAGGTGCGATCCTTGGGGGCCAACACTTTTACCGTCCGCAAATTTCCGGCCATTATCACTTCCGGCAAACAATGGCGCAAATATGCGCGCCGCAAGAATCTAACTTATGAGGATGCCCTGGCCATCGAAGAGCTATGCCCGTCCGTGCAGACTGTGGCCCCCGATATCAACCTCTATCCCGGGGAGACAATACGGTACAGGGGCGAATCCACCGATCGGGTGCCCATATGGGGGGTGACGGAAACATACCTGGATGTCTTTTCCTATTTTGTGCAGTGGGGGCGCTTTATTACCCCCACGGACGTAGAGCACAGGCGGAAGGTATGCGTGCTGGGCGCCAATATTTTGAACCGATTGTTCCCCTATGAGGATCCAGTGGGCAAATATGTGCGCAGTGGCCCGCATAGATTTCTGGTGGTGGGTATTCTGGAGGAGAAGGGGAGCTTTATGGGACAGAGTCAGGACAACCTGGTCATGATACCCCTGACTACCCTCCAGAAAATAGCCGGGGAAAGGCTGAATGTGGATATAGGGGTACAGGCCAAAGGACCGGGATCTTGGAATGCTGCTCTGGACGAGGTCACCACCCTTTTGCGCCGCCGGAGAGGTTTGCCCTACAATGAGCCCAACGATTTCGAGATTCTCACCCAGGATTCTCTGATGGAGATGTTCAACAACATCACAGGAGCTGCCTTCGCTGTGGTCATCGGAGTGGCCTCCATCTCTTTGCTGGTAGGAGGCATCGGGATCATGAACATCATGCTGGTTACGGTGACCGAAAGGACACGGGAAATCGGCATCAGGAAAGCTCTGGGAGCCAAGCGGAGTGATATCCTGTGGCAGTTTCTCATCGAGGCCACGGTTCTTAGCGGTGTCGGTGGCACCCTGGGCGTCTTGCTGGGGTTTAGTATCGGTAAGTTGGTAGGTGTCCTCTCTCCTCTACCAGCCGTGGTTCCTATCTGGACCATTTTTTTGGGTTTAGGATTTTCCTCAGTAGTGGGTTTATTCTTCGGCATCTATCCGGCCACGAAAGCTGCCAGGCTGGATCCTATTGTCGCTCTGCATTACGAGTAGTCCCCATATTTTTCATATCCCGGCTTAGACCGTCCATTTTCTTCTTGCATTTCTCCGCCCGATTCCGTATAGTATTTTTTTAACGGCTAAAGAGAGCCTTTCCTCAAGGAGGGCATATGTCCCTTCTGCCCCGCAAAAATCAGTGGATCCCTGCTGTTTTTATCCTGGCCTGTTTCCTCTTCTGTGCACCCCATCTTTTTGCAAACCGCCAAGGGATTAAGAACTTAGCAGAAGGACCGAATACTTTCTTCGTGGACAGTGCCAATTTCCTCGATCCTGAGACCGGCACATCCCGATTGGAAGTTTACTACAAAGTGGCCAACGACCACCTCCAGTTCATCAAAGAGAAGGATGGCTATCGAGCCTCCTTCCAGATCCTCTGTGTTGTCAATGATCAGAAGGGTCATCAGGTGACGGGGGATATAGTTTCCGACACCCAGTGGGTTAGGACCTACGACGAGACAAACTCTCGCCGGGAGTTCGCCCACGGACAGTTAGTCTTTTTCCTGCCTTCAGGGGAATATGGACTTCGTGTTTGGGTCGAGGACCGGTATTGTAACGAAATGGTCCGTATGGAGAGACAGGCGTTGGTATTTTCCTTTGACGGTCCCTCCCTGGTGCTCAGTGATCTCCTTCTGGCCAGTGAGATCTGCTCCACGGAAACCCGGAAAGGAGCGCAGGTTAGAAATGGTCTTCTGCTGGTGCCCAATGTGGATCGGGGCTACAGCGATCTGCGGCCGTTGGTTATCTTCTACTTTGAGATCTATGACCTTGCCTTCAACGGGTCGGCGAGTTCTTTTTATGAGGTGGAGTGGGAGGTGGTCGATCTTGACGGAGAGATAGCCTTGACCGACAGCGGGAAGGTGTTGAGGCGTGGAGATCTCAGCTTTGACCACCGGGTTCTGGACATAACCTCTTTGCCGGAGGGCAAATATATTTTGAGGCTGCGTGTGAGAGATCCGCAGGCCGGGCGAACGGCTCAGCGGGAAGCACCGTTTACCTTACATTGGTCCAACCTCGGTCAGGTGGCCAAGGATTTTAAGGAGGCCGTTGCACAGTTGAGATACATCGCCACAGAACAGGAATATCGAAAGCTGAAGGATGCTCAAGAGAATGAATGGAAAGAAGTCTGGCTGAAGTTTTGGGCCGACAGAGATCCCACGCCGGGAACGCCGCAGAATGAGATGCAAAACGAGTTCTATCGGCGCATCGAATACACTAACGATCATTTTTCGGTTATCTCTCCCGGATGGAAATCGGATCGGGGGCGGATTTATATCGTGCATGGACCTCCAGATGAGATCGA
>DAOVRJ010000291.1 GCA_030628225.1 Candidatus Zixiibacteriota bacterium
TATTGTGCCACCTGTGATGGTCCTTTTTTCCAGGAGAAGGAGGTCGTGGTGGTCGGCGGCGGCGATGCTGCCGTGGAGGAGGCTATTTACCTGACCCGGTTCGCCAAACGGGTGCGCATCATCCATCGCCGTGACCAGTTGAGGGCCACCAAGCTCGTTCAGGAGCGTGCGCTTAGCAATGATAAGGTGGAGGTGGTCTGGGATACGGTGGTGACCCGCATCAACGGGGAGAATTTCGTTCAGTCTGTGGACGTGAAGAATGTCAGAACAGGCCAGGAAAGCAGTCTGGATGTGGCCGGCGTCTTTATGTACGTTGGCGTGAAGCCCAACAGCGAGCTTTTCGATTTCGAGATCGAGATCGACGAAAAAGGGTACCTGTGTACCGATGATCGCATGCGCACCTCAGTGGAGGGCATTTACGCTGTCGGTGATGTTAGATCGAAACTGCTGCGGCAGATCGTGACCGCTGCGGGGGAGGGGGCCACCGCCGCCTTTGCCGTGGAGAAATATTTGGAGAGTCTGACCTCCTGATGAGTGATTCTCGGGTTGGCGGGCGGAGAACCGATCAGGCCTGCATGCCATTTCGCTGAGCTTGTCAATGGCTCTGGCTGCATCGCGGAATTAAGGGTTTTCGGCGGGCAGCATTGGGTGTTGAATGGTTCAAGAATCACAGAGATTTATCGCCGATGTGATGTTGGGGCGTTTGGCGAAATGGTTGCGGATCATCGGCTACGACACCCTTTATTTTCGAAGGATCGAGGACAGACAACTCATACGCTTGGCCGCGCGCGAAGATAGGATCTTGCTTACTCGCGACGTGGAGTTATTCAACAGAGGTGGTTTTAAAAGTCTGTTCATCCAGGGCGAGGATCTGGAAACCCAACTGGCTCAGGTTATCAGAGAAGTCCGGTTGAGCCCGAAGATACAGGCTGCTGTCCGCTGCCCTCTCTGTAACGAACAATTACAGACTATAGATCGAGATCAGACCAGAGAATTAGTGCCCGCATATGTCTACGAGACTCATCGGGAGTTCACCCGATGTCCGAGTTGCAGAAAGGTTTTCTGGAGAGGCACTCATTGGCAGAGCATTGAGAGACGATTAAGGGAGATAGGTCTGGCTTTTCCTCCAGCCAATCGGTGACTTTTACCTGTGGGAGGTGAGAAAGGTGAAGTGGTCAACGGTAATGACCGTAGCGATGTGGGTTGGCCTGGTCAGTCTGGTGATGGGTATCCTGATCAGATTGCGCATTTTTGCCCCCTTTCCGATAGGTCTGTGGCCTCGTTCTTATCTCCAGTTCACCAGCACCTGTTTTCTGTTCGCCATCCTGGCTGGTCTCTGTCATCTCATCCGAGAAAAGGGAAAATGAAGGTTTCCCTTTTTTTACAGGTCGCCAAAGATAAAGGAGAGCAGCGTCAATACGCTGCCCTTCTTTTTTTACTCTGATGTTCTCGTTTTAAGAGGATGTCATGGCGGCATAGCTCACCGTGTCCAAGGAGAATCGGAACATCTTGTGGGTCTCCTTGCGCACTGTTTTCCAATCGAAAGTTTCCCCGATAATCCCATAGAGTGTGACCGCTTTTCCCTTCTTCTGGGCGATCTGCATATTTAGCAGAGAGAACGTATCTATGCTGATCAACTTGATCAGCCCATCGCTCACCTCTAAAAAGAGACCATCTGCTTCCATTTTGAGGAGGCCCTGCAGAACCACCGGCTGTCCCTGAAATTCCTCCCAATCCTTCTTGCGGTCGTACCGGAAAGCCCCGGCATCCACTGTCTGATACTTGGCCAGATCCTGGCCCTCAGCGAATGATGGGATGGAGACGGCTGTACCCTCAAACGCCTGGTACAGAATTAGGCCCTGCGGATCGGTGAGCTTGTGAATAGCGTAGAAACCGGCCCGTGAGGAGTCGATTAAACCTCCATAAGCGAATATATCCGCTTTTATCTTATCCTCAATGTCTATATCGGCGATGGCATATACGATTTTTCCATCAATCGTCTCAAAGGAAGCGATATAGTCCTTAGCTGCCAGGAAGCTTCCTAGCTCGAGTGGTTTTGCTTTGCCGAATAGCTGACTCCGAAGCAGCATGAACCCTGTTGCAAGGATGAGCACAACCACGACCAGGCCTATCAACTTGCCTCCGCCACCTCTCTTGAGCTGGGCTTTTCCCTCTGGAACTGTGAGAGGTTGAGAGGTCCGAAACTTCTCCAGAGCTGCGGCTTTCTCCGGGGAGATTGGCTTGTGAGGCATTTTTATCTTAAGATGGTCTGGAATTTGGGAGTGATACTGGAATCCGTGGCGCTCCAGACTGGTTTTGGCCTCTTGGTGCAAGCCCTGCCAAAAGCGAATGAAGATGGTCCGTCCCGTATCGCTGGGGTGGACCTCGGCGAACCTCTCTTTCACTCCTTTGCGACTGTACATGGCGAAGAGGTAATGATGGTGTTTGATCTCCAGATATTGCCCGGAGGCATGAGGTGAGGGCCTGTCTGGCCAGTCCCCGCCGAGTTTGTCGGATAACAACTGGCGTACTAAGGAGACGATTTCATCCACCTTGTCTGTAGACAAGGCTATCCAAAAGTGTCCATCGTGGGACCAGTCCATGGATAGTTCTTGCTTATCCTCATTTTCCCCTCCCCAGAAAACCACACGTTCTTGCTGTTTGTCCATCTCTTTTGTTTCTTTGTTCTCCATTTTGTCTTTGCCCCCCGCCTGAGGTTTCATGTCAAAGAGTTTTTCATCTTAGTACA
>DAOVRJ010000202.1 GCA_030628225.1 Candidatus Zixiibacteriota bacterium
GGGGAAACGGTGATGTCCAGACTGGATCAGCTCACCCTGCAGAAGATCGCCCGGGAGACAGATGGCAGATACTATCGCGCCAGCACAGGCGAGATGGAGCTGGAGGAGATCTTGGACGAGCTCTCCCAGATGGAGAGAAAGGAGCTCAAATCCAGGGAGCTCGACCTTCGCCAGGAACGCTATCAGATCTTTGTTCTGGCCGCTGTTCTTCTGCTGACGATCGAATCAGCCCTGGGCGACAGGAAAAGGAAGCGATCAGATGGTCACCAAAGCGCATGAACATCTACACCGATTGAGGGGTTCTGTTATCGTCTGCCTGATTCTGGCCCTGTTCGCCGTCCCGGCCGGCTCATGGGGCTCGGTGGCCGGCAAGGTGCGCAAGGGAGACAGGGAGTACAGCGGGGAGAACTACGAGGAAGCTCTCAAGAAGTATCGGGACGCCCAGCTGGAGGCGCCGGAGTCGGCTCTTCTGCACTATAACATCGCAGCCGTCCAGTACAAGCAGGAGCAATGGCAGGAAGCCCTGACGGAATATCAGGGAACCCTCTCCAGCCAGGAGCGGGATCTGGCGGCGAAGACCTATTACAACATGGGAAACACTCTCTATCGCCTGGGAAATCTACCAGAAGCCATCGAGGCTTACAAAAGCGCCCTGAAGTTGGACCCCGACGACATGGACGCTAAATACAACCTGGAGCTCGTCCAGAATCTGCTGGAGCAACAACCTGAGGAGCAATCCCAGCAATCCCCAGATCAATCCTCTGCAGAAGACCAGCAGGAGCAAGGCTCGGACCAGCAGGAACAGAGCCAAAAGGAGGAACAGCAACAGAAGGAGCAGGAGCAGAAAGAAGGGCAGCAGGAGCAGCAGCAAGAGCAAAAGGCGGCAGAGGACGAGAGAGAAGAAGAACAGCAGACGCCCCAGCCGCGAAAACCGGGACAGATGTCTGAGGAAGAGGCCCAGCAACTGCTCAACGCCCTTCAAGAGCAGGAGAAAAAAGCCCAGGAACAGCACCAGCGAGCCCAGCAGGTCAGAGGTTCGAAAACTGACTTGGACTGGTAAACGAGCAGAATCAGGATCTCTCAGTTAAAAAATGACCGGTAGGCAGGGATTCTTATAAGATGTGCGCCCATAAAAAGAATATCTCTTTCATCCTGGCGGTTTTAGCCCTTCTAGTCAGTGCCATGGGAGCCCAGAGCGAAGAGCTGACCTTCTCCGCCTCGGTGGACCGCACCAGGGTGGGCCTGGACGATTATCTGACCCTGACCGTCTCCGTCTCCGGCAAGGACATCGGCGGGATCTCCCAGCCGGATCTTCCCTCACTGGATGGGTTCGAGATCGTCGGCACCAACAGCTCCTCCTCCTCCCAGTTCACCCTGGTCAACGGAAAGATGACCTCCTCCAAGACCATCGACTACATCTACACCCTCCGCCCGCGAGAGGTGGGCAAGATAACCATCGGCGCAGCCACATTGAAGCTCAGGGGCAAGGCCTACAAGACGGAGCCCATCGAGATCGAGGTGATCGCCGGTTCCGTCTCGGGCCAGGGCAAAACCCAACCATCCCCAAGGACGTCATCGCCCTCCCCTCCCTCCCCCACGGAGAACCTGCGGTCCGAGGATCTATTTCTGCGGGCCGACTTCGATCAGAAAAAGGTCTATCCCGGCCAGCAGGTGACCGTCACCTATACCCTCTACAACAGAACACAGCTGGCCAATGTTCAGTACGAGCAAGTGCCTTCCTTTACCGGATTCTGGGCGGAGGAAATCTACAATGCGGATCGTCTGAACTTCCAGCAACAGGTCATCGGGGGCAAACAATACCAGGTGGCCGTGCTCAAGAAGCTGGCCCTGTTCCCCACCACCTGCGGGAAGATCCAGGTGGATCCCATGGAGCTGGTCTGTGACCTGCGGCTGCGCAGCCGGGACTTCTTCGACTTCTTCGGCCGGACCAAAAGGGTCAGGATCTCCAATAAACCCGTCACCATCACCGTGCAGCCCCTGCCGGATGAGGGCAAACCTCAAGGGTTCGCTGGGACGGTGGGCCGGTTCAGCATCACGGCCAGCGTGGACCAGAGGCAGGTCAGGGCGGGGGAAGCTCTGCAGCTGGTGGTGAAGATTCGCGGACAGGGGAACCTGAAGACCCTGCCTGCCCCCCAGCTGCCTCCCCTGGATAATTTCAAATCCTTCGAGCCAGAGATTCAGGAGCAGATGTCCACCACCGGGGATAAGATCGGAGGCACAAAAACCTACCGATATGTGCTGATTCCCAAACAACAGGGCCAATTCCTTATCGAAACCGTGCAGTTCTCTTATTTCGATCCCGCCAGGAAAGCCTACCAGACCGCCAGGACAGAGCCCATCGCCATCGAGGTTCTGCCCGGTGAAAAGGGAGAATTCCCCCTGATCCTGGGCCTGGGCCGGGAGGAGATCAAGCTGCTAGGCAGAGACATCCGCTACATCAAGCCGTCCACCGCGGCCATCAAAGATGAGGGCGGCGACCTCTACAGCAACCGCGCCTTTCAGATCTTGCAGATCGCTCCCCTGCTGGCCATCTTCGCCGCCATCCTCACCCGCCGGCGACGAGACCGGATCAGGACCGATGTGGGATACGCCCGCTGGCGAGGGGCATACCGGCAGTCCCGTCAAGGCTTGCGGGCCGCCCACAGGTTAATGCGATCTGAATCCTCAGCCCGGTTTTACAGCGCTATGGCCAAAACACTGTCCAACTATTTAGGTGATAAGCTGAATATCTCCGTGGGCGGCATCACCAGCCAGCATCTTCGCGACGAGCTGGTCGGACGGCAGATGGAGGAACAACTCGTCCAGCAGATTCTGGACTGCCTGCATGCCTGCGATTATTCCCGCTTTGCTCCAGCCAGCTCCCAGCTTGCCGACATGGAGACAATGCTGAAGCGGGTCAGGGATCTCATATCGCGACTGGAAAAAACTGGTCTGGGGACCCGGAGGAGGAATTCGTCAAGGTGAAGAAGATCGCTCTCACAGTCCTGAGCCTCTTTCTGCTGGTGGGCCTGCCCCAACGGAGTCAAGCGCAAAGCGCTGCCTGGCACCTCTTTCAACGGGCCAACCAGGCCTATCAGGAAGGCCAATATCAGCAGGCTATCGAGTTGTATGAGCAGATCCGGCAATCGGGGTTAACCAGCGGAGTGGTGCTCTACAACCTGGGCAACGCTTACTTCAAGGACAACCAGTTAGGTCGGGCCATACTCTTCTACGAGCGGGCCAGGAGATCTTTGCCTCGGGACCAGGACGTGACCGCCAACCTGGCCCTGGCCGAGGGGCTGACCGTGGACAAAATCGCCACCGAAAAGGGCTCCCTTCCGGGCAGTGCCTTGACCTGGTTGGCTCGATCCGCCAGCATCGCTGAGCTGACCAGGGGAAGTTTTATCCTCTATCTGATCACAGCAGCCCTCATAGTGGCCGGCATCTTGACACAGGCAGTTGGATTGCGAAAAAAAATGCTTGCCTTCAGCATCATCACATGTTTTCTTCTGGTCATAGCGGGAACCTCTCTTTTCGGCAGCATCTACCAGCAGCGCATTGTGTCGCGGGCCGTAGTTCTGGCTCCCACTGTCGATGCCAGAAGCGGCCCCGGGGACGAATACACTAAGATTTTCACCGTTCACGAGGGCAGCAAAGTCAGAATTCGACAGGAGAGGGAGAACTGGTATCTCATCTCCCTGCCCAATGGTCTGGCCGGCTGGGTTCCTGAGCAGATCGCCGAGGTCATCTAACCCCATCATTGTTCACCTGAAGGGAGGCAGACATGTACCAGAAGAGATTTCTGTTCATTGGTGTTTTGATGGTCCTCATGCTGTTGAGCGTGTTCGGCTGCAAAAAAGAGGAGCCCGAGATGAAGGTTGAAGAAACCCAGGGGGAAACTGCCCTCCAAGGAGGCCAGGAGGTAGCCGTCATCAAGACCACCCTGGGCACCATCGTTCTGGAGTTCTTCGAGCAGGATGCCCCCAAGCACGTGGCTAATTTTAAAAAGCTGGCCGGGGAGGGTTTTTACGACGGGATCACTTTCCATCGGGTCATCCCCGGCTTCATGATCCAGGCCGGGGATCCTCTAACCAAGGACGACGACCGCTCCAACGACGGTACCGGTGGGCCCGGCTACACCATCGATGCCGAGTTCAACAGCCGCAAGCACCTGCGGGGCACCCTTTCCATGGCCCGCAAGCCGGATCCCAACAGCGCCGGCAGCCAGTTTTTCATCTGCCTGAAGCCCCAACCCGGCCTGGACGGGCAGTACACCATTTTCGGCCAGGTTATCGATGGGATGGATGTAGTGGACAAGATCGCCAAGGTCCAGCGGGATAAAAGGGATAATCCTCTGCAGAAGGTGGTCATGGAGAAGGTGACCATCGAAACGAAGTAGAGATTTGTTAAACACACAACTTATTGAAGCTGATAGA
>DAOVRJ010000122.1 GCA_030628225.1 Candidatus Zixiibacteriota bacterium
GAGAACCTCTCTTTTGTCATTCCGGCGAAGCTTGTCCCCGCGAAAGCGGGGAGTGGGGAGCCGGAATCTCCGCATTGGCCGTATCCTTCACTTGTTCTGCTTTCGGAGATGCCTGCATACGCAGGCATGACAGGAAAAGCGGATCCTGGTTAAAGGCAGAGACTCGAGATTCGGAAATCGTGATTCGTGATGCATGAGGCATGGGGTTGGAAGCTGGGTTGGATGCTAGATGCTGGAAGCTAGAAACTGGAAAAGCAATCGTCTTGGTGCATTATCTCCATCCAGAATCCAGTATCTAGTATCTAACACAACACACAAATTCTTTCGAATATCCTGTTTTTTTCTAAATAGAAACTCAACAGGTACAGGAAGGAGTTCCTTCATGCAGAGAAAGCTCATCTTGGGCGCCGTGTGGGCCTTGATCTTACTCGTTGCCCAGGGCGCTGGAGCCGACCGGTTAACTTTCACCATGACCGCCGGCCCTTACCAGATCGCCGAGACCGATGAGGGCTTTCAGCGGATCGAGATGGCCGGCTTCGACCAGCTGCAGGTCCCCGGAAAACCCATGTTGCCCGTCAGACAGTACCACTTCGCCCTGCCCCCTGGAGCTCAGGTGACCGGGGTGAACATCACCGGAGATGGTCGAGCCGTCCAGGAGGGTACCTACCGCATCGAGCCGGCTGCGGGCGTCATTCGCCAAAGCGATGATGAGCAGGCAGTACAGGAGAGCAAGAGGAACTGGCAGACCAGCTACGACGCCGTATACCTCTCCGATGTCCTGTTCCCAGAACAGGCAGGAGAAGATCTGGGCGTTGGCGGGCTGCGCAAATACACTCTTTTGCGAGTCGCCTTCTATCCCTTCGCCTACCGGCCTATATCCGGGCAGATCGCCTTCACGCCCAGGGCCACCGTAGAGGTGAACTACCGGTTGGTTTCCCCGGGGGGCGAGCAGGACAGAAGGGTGCAGAGATCCCTGACCGACCGGGTGAGCGAGGACCGGGCGGCAGAGCTGCTGGACAACTACGATCAGGCCCGGACCTGGTACACCCCGGCTACGGGAGCCTCGGCGGCCAAGTCCACCTACAATTACGTGATCATCACCACGACCAGCCTGGAGAGCGCCGTCTCGGACCTGGTGGACTGGAAGGAGGATATCGGCCACACAGTCAATGTGGTGACCACAAGCTGGATCTCCAGCAGCTACTCCGGCTGGGATCTGGTGGAGAAGATCCGCAACTTTCTCATCGACAAATACATCGATTGGGGCATCGAGTACGTGCTGTTGGCGGGCAATATCGACGTCATTCCCATGCGATATTGCTATCCGGATGGCCATTCCAGCGCCACCCCCACAGACTACTATTACGCCGATCTCACCGGGAACTGGAACTCCGATGGCGACGGGTATTACGGCGAGTTTGGTGAGGATGATGTCGATTTCATCGCCGAGGTCTATGTGGGACGCATCCCCTGGAGCAGCTCTACCACCCTCTCGAACATCTGCGACAAACTGGTGGCCACGGAGAGCGACACCGGCAGCTGGAAGGACAACGCTCTGCTTTTGGGTGCCTTCACCAACTTCGCCAACGAGGATCACTCGGGATGGCCCGCCACCGATGGAGCATATTTAGGGGAGACACTGATCTCCGGGGTGCTCACCGGCTGGGGCACCACCACCATGTACGAGAAATCGGGCCTGGCCACCTCCTCTTTCTCCTGCGATTACCCGCTGACCCGGACCAACGTGACCAGCCAGTGGTCGGCCAACGACTACGGGATCGTGGCCTGGGCGGCTCACGGAGGGTCGAACGCCGCATATAGAAAATACTGGTACACCGATGACGGCGACGGCGTGCCCGAGGGCGGTGAGATGAGCTGGCCGATCTTTATCAACAACGACGACGTCACCTCTTTGGACGATGATCACCCCTCCATCGTCTTCTGTGCCTCGTGCGAGAACGGGCACCCCGAGTACTCTCACCTGGCCCGGGAGCTGATCAAAAATGGGTCCGCCGGCGCGGTGGCCGCCACCCGGGTATCCTGGGGCATCGTGGGCTGGACAGACCCGGACGATGGCGGGAACGACTCTTTCGCCTACTATTTCTACGACTACCTGATCAACCGGGGCCAGAAGACGGGTCCCGCCCTGTACAACTCCAAGTATTACTGCAAGACCCACATGTGGCAGAACTGGCAGAACATGTTCGTCTTCTGTCTTTACGGCGATCCAGGTTTGGACCGGGTGGGCATGGCTCCCACCCCCCAGGTCCTGGCGGTGACTCCCCATCCCAACGTATACGTGGTCTCCCCGACGAGCGATGTCTCGGCCAGCTTCGACCGCCCCATGAATGTGGCCACCTTGAATGACACCACCTTCCGGGCTTATGGCGATCTGGGCGGCCGCTATCAGGGATCTGTCGGCTACGACGCCAACACCCGGACGGCGACCCTGAATCCCAGCGGCGATTTTCTGGCCGGAGAGGACATCCGGGTCATGGCCAGCTCGTACATTTTCTCGCAAGGGGGCACGTCGGTAAGCGGCGGGCACTCGTGGTTCTTCCGCATCAAGGCGCCCGGAGGAAGCGGATCTTTTGGGGAAGACAGCACTTTCGGCTCGGGGATGGACCCCGGCGCCATCTGTTCCGGGGATTTCGATGGCGATGGCCATGTGGACTTAGCGGTGGCCAACCTGAGCCTGGACAATCTCTCCGTGTGGATCAACGATGGCAGCGGGGCATTCTCCCTGGATGCCACGTACGGGGTAGGAGGCGATCCCAGAGGGATGGCGGCGGGCGATCTGGACGGCGACGGTTATTTAGATCTGGTGGTGGCCGACTCCAGCGACCATCAGATTTCCGTGCTGATCAATGACGGAGATGGTACCTTCGCCGCTCATCAGACCTACGGAACGGGGCAGAGACCGCGGGCCGTTTTTGTCGCCGACCTGGACGGAGATGGCTATCTGGACGTGACCACGGCCAACAGCGGTTCCGGCAACCTCTCCGTGCTGATCAATGACGGGGACGGCACCTTCGCCGCTCATCAGACCTACGGAACGGACAGTGCCCCGCGCTCCATCTCCGGCGGCGATCTGAACGGGGATGGCCATGTGGATCTGGTGACGGCCAACTACAGCTCCGGCAACGTCTCGGTGCTGATCAACGACGGGGACGGCACCTTCGCCGCAGACGTGACCTACGCCGTGGGCGATGGTCCTCACTGCGTCTGCGTTGGTGATCTGGAGGATGACGGCATCGCGGATCTGGCGGTGGTCAACAGGAACTCGGACAACGTGACCATACTATTAAACGGGGGAAACGGGGATTTCTCCGTGGACGGCAACTACGCCGTGGGCGATGAACCTCTATTCCTCTGGGTAAGCGACCTGGACGATGACGAGGATGGCGATCTGATGGTGGCCAGCCGGGGCGCAGATCAGGTCTTTGTCCTGCTGAACATGGGCAACGGCAGCCTGGAGAGTGCCACCGGCTACGGTGTGGGCGATAACCCCGTTGCTTTGTGCGGCGGCGATTATGATGGCGATGGAGATCTGGATCTAGCTACAGCCAACACGGGTTCCAACGATATCTCCGTGCTCTTTAATATCGACGCCCTCGAGGTGGCGATCACCTCACCGGCCAGACATGAAATGGATGTGCCGGCCGGCACCGAGATCACCGCCCGGTTTAACAGCGCGGTGGATAGCACCACGTTAAGCGATTCTACCCTCTTTGTCTGTGGCTCTCTGACAGGCCGGCACTGGGGTCAGGTGGAGACCGGCTCAGACGACTCCACTATTGTTTTTGATCCTTTTATCTCATTCTCCGCCGGTGAAGCAGTAACCACAATTTTAACCACCGGGGTGAAGAGCAGCATCGGCACGCCCATGAACACGGGATACCAGTGGTCATTCTTCGTGGCCACGCAGGGCAATGGAGTGTTTGATGAGGACTCGACCTTCTCGGTGGGCGACTCACCCCAGGGCATCGTCGCTGCCGATCTGAACGGCGATGGCCACATCGACCTGGCCACGGCTAACTATCTGATCAGCTCCGTGGGTGTGCTATTTAACCAGGGAGATGGCACTTACCAGTTAGACAGCCTGTACAGCGTAGGCTATGGTCCCGTTTGCGTTTGCGCTCTGGACCTGGAGGGAGATGGAGATCTGGATCTGGCCTCGGCCAACGCCTATGCTGGTACCATCTCCATTCTGCTCAACAGCGGCGGCATCTTCTCCACCGACGCCACTTACACGGTCGGGGTGAGCCCCTATTCTATATGCACCGCCGATTTGGATGGCGATGGCGATGAGGATCTGGCAGTGAGCAACGCGAACGATGACAATGTCTCCATTTTGCTGAACCAGGGCGACGGAAGCTTTGCCGCCCCGGTCACCTACGCCGTTGGGTGGATCCCTCGAGGAATTTGCGCCGGGGATGTGGATGGCGATGGAGACGCAGATCTGCTGGTGGCCAATTACGAGGCCAACACCCTATCGGTGCTGACTAACAGGGGCAACGGCATCTTCACAACGCAGCAGGTTTACTCCCTGAGCGGAAGTCCTCGTTCTCTGGGGATTGGCGATCTGAATGGCGATGGCCATTTGGATGTTGCTCTTGGAGACTACAACGAGAACTTGATCTCGGTGGTCTTCAACCAGGGAGATGGCTCCTTCGGGCCGGACACTGCTTACGTGGTGGAAGGCGGGCCCACTTGGCTTTTTGTAGGAGACCTGAATGGCGATGGCTACCAGGATCTGGCTGTCTCCAGAGCTCCTGGGAATGACGTGCTGATCATGAAGAACGACGGCCTGGGCCTTTTCCCGGATCAGCAGGCCTATGAGGTCGGTAACAACCCTCTGGGCGTATGCGCAGGCGATCTGGATGGCGATGGCGCCCTGGACCTGGCCGTGGCCTGCTACAATGACGATCTGGTATCTGTGCTGTACAACTCCAGCAGTGGCTGGCCCCCAGCGGCTGTCTCGGATCTGACGGCTACCCTGGCGGGCAACGCCCTGCATCTGAGTTGGCAGGCTGTTACTGCGGACGAGGGCGGCAATCCAATCACCGTGGACCACTACACCGTGTATCGCCATATCGATCCGCGTTTTGTCCCGGTCGCCGGAGACTCCATCGGGAGCACCGCCGAGACGTACTATGACGACCCCGCCGCCGCGCTGAAGGACCCGGGCACAAACCACTACTACGTGGTCAAGGCCGTCGATTCGCAGGGCAGAAAATCAGCGGATTCCAGCACGGTGGGTGAGTTTGATAAAACGCTTCTGGAAACGGCTAAGGGTAAGGGGGAGGGCAGCAAGGTGAAAGGGAGATAGGCGCGGCTGGATAGAGATGAGAAAGCCGGCCCCCACATGGGGGTCGGCTTTTTAGCGGCACCTGCGGTGTCGCAATTTGAAATGAATCTTTTGGAGGGGGAAGTTTCCCCCTCGCTGCGGCCGGCGTGCCCTGGGGCCACTGTAAAATACTTCCGCCGGGAACTCTCAGGAATGGTACGCGACTCAGTTGAAAGGGATACCTGTTACCTTCTGATGTGGCCCCCAATGTAAAATGAAAAATGCAGAGTGCAAATTTCAAATTGATTTCGTACAAACTATGTGTTCATCTTGGATCTTGAGGGTTTGACTCTCATTTTGCATTTTACAGTTTTCACTTTGCACTTTTCAATGCATATTTTCAGAATGGCGGGCACCGGCTGGCTATGGCCTGCGGCCATGCCGTCCTCACTCTCCCGTTCGGCCGGCCGCCAGCCTCGCTGTCCTCCGCTACCCCCTCTTCTCGCGGTGAGACGTCTGGTGCTTGTGAAGAGTATGGCGGAGAGATCACAGTTGTTGCTTTGCCAGCAACGGGAACCGGGAAAAGAGAAAAACAGAGCCGTGGTCTTGAGCATTACGGTTCCCGGATCCCGAATAACAAGTTTCGACAGACGAACTCCGCGCTCCGAGTTCCGAACTCTTTCAACTCTCTAAACTCTCCTAACTCTCTCAACTCTCAAAACTATAATCCAGTATCCAGGATCGGTTTTTCTTTTAACGAGTCTCGAATTTCGAATCTCGAGTCTCGGTTCTTCATCCAGTATCCAGTTTCAGTCTTCCCCGGGATAGGGCGGCATAAGCTGGTCGAACTCGCCGATCTCGGGGAAGCCCTTCAGGCGGGTGAAGACCTCGTCCATCATCTCGTAGAGGCGTTTGCGGGAAGAGAAGGATTCTCCTAAAATTACCAGGGTGGGCGTGTTCGAAGAGGCGCGCACCAAAAACCAGCTGTCATCGCCAAACTGCACCCGGATCCCATTAATGGTGATCAGCCGGTCCATGGCCACACCGGCCAGCTTGTTGCCCTGCTTGAATTCCTTCTCGTACTGGGCCTGAAGCTTGGCCACCACGTCGTACTTGACCGTATCGTCCACGTGAGGCTGCATGTTGGGCGACTGGTAGGACTTGGGCAGTTCCGACAGGATCTCCGACAGCGATTTGGTCCCCTCTGAGAGCATGGCGGCGAAGATGAGCCCCGACAGGGTGGCGTCGTCGTAGCCACGGCCCCAGGGCGGGCTGAAGAACATGTGACCGCTGCGCTCGAAGCCGGCGGTGGCCCTCTTGTTGCGCACCGCGGCTTTGATGTATGAGTGGCCCGTCTTCTCCCAGATGACCTCTGCCCCCAGGGGTCTGACCAGCTTCTCGAACAGATAGGTGGACTTGACATCGATGACGAACCTGGGTTCTTCGCCCTTCTCCCGCGCCTGAGGGATGAGATGCCGGGCTAAAAGGAGGCCCACCTTGTCACTGAACACCTCCTTGCCCCGATTGTCAACGATGCCCAGGCGGTCCCCGTCGCCATCCACCCCCACGCCCAGGTCGGCGCCTGCTTCCTGCACCGCCTGGCCGATGGATTTGAGGAACTTGATGTGCTCCGGGTTGGGGTTGTAGTGGGGGAAGTTCCAGTCCAGCCCGGTATGCACCTCCACCACCTCAAAGCCCACCCGCCGGAAGGCCTGCGGGGTGACCAGGCCTGCCGTGCCGTTTCCGGTGTCTATGACCACCTTCAGGGGACGCTGTGTCTTGATGCGGTCTGCCAGATCAGCGATGTATCGCTCCCGAATCCCCTGCACCGTCCGATACTCTCCGGTCCCCTCGCGGAACTTGGTGCCCTCCACGATGGCCCGAAGCTGTTTGACCTCCTTGGGCTGGAAGGTTTTTGATAGCCCCTGGGCCAGC
>DAOVRJ010000106.1 GCA_030628225.1 Candidatus Zixiibacteriota bacterium
AAAAAGGGGAACCTGCTCCAACGGCTGGGTTCCCGGAAAGAGGAAGTGCCCACCCACTCCCATTTGAGCCGCTAGCCCATGCAGCGCCTCCAGCTGATCGGGCCTGCCCCCCACCAGCAGGTAGACAACCTGAGGAAATTCCCTCAGCACCTCCGGAGCCCCCCGGATCAGCAGATCCAACCCCTGATTCTGCTCAAATGTGCCGGTGTAGGCCACCACCAACTTCCCCCCCAGACCCAGGTTTTTTCTCAGCTCCGCCGCCATAAGCTCCCTGGATTCCGGGGGCTCACCAACGGCGTAGTTCTCGATGAGAAACTGTTTCTTTTTTCCATCCAGACAACTCACGTGCTGCTCCAGATCCGGACAGATAGTAATCACTGAGTGAGCGCGGTGGATGACAAATCTCTCCAGGCGGGAAAAGAGCCAGACCAGAGGCGCGTAATTGGCAAAATGGTAATTGGCCAACTGCTGGGGCAGCGATGAATGCATATCGTACAGCAATTTCACCCCGAACATGGCCGCCAGAGGAGCGACCAGGTAGGCCGCCTCCTCGTGGGCATGAATCACATCATAGCGACCTGTGGAGAGCATGGCAAAAGCCTTAAACCAGAGCATCAGATCCAGAAGAAGTTTGACATAAGATGGACCCACTTTCACTCGCCGGATCAGAGGGAAACGCGGAATGCGAAAAATGCGCACCCCCTCTATCTGGACATCCTCCCCCACGTGATAGGTCAGCAAATCTACTTCCAACTGGAGCTTGGACAGGGCTTTCAGCCTGAAAAAAACGCTAATCGGCGTACCCCGGGGTTGAAAAAAGGGCTCCGGGGCAATCATCAAAATAGGCATGGTGCCTCTGGCAATGGGCCGGAGAGGCCCGATCATGACATGAGAAACCCGCTGTTCCAAAATCCCTGGATGCGAGCTCTATGTCCCGGTTCAGAGATCCAATACCTCCTTCACTGGAGCAAATTGGAAATCCCGAATGAGGGCTTTAATCTTGTTCTCCGTCGCCCAAAGGTTGCTGTAATGTCTGAGCTTCTTTAAAAAACTAACTTCTTGCTTGGGCGCAAAGGGGTCAATTTCCCAGGGGTGAAGGTAAAAAATCGCTGGATGTCCCTGCCGGTTAATTCGTTTAAGCGCCCACTTTACGAACCAATAGGGATAGAGCCGCAGGTATCCTCCGCCGGCGATGGGAATGTTCTTGCCCAGAATTCTCACCGTGGAGAGCGGAAACTCGATGAGCTCCCGGCCGTTGTCCAGGTTTACGGTAAAGGGATATCGGGGCAGGCCTGAGATGCCGTAGCGATCGTGTTTTATGGGAAAAACGCTGGAGTCATACAGGATTCCCTGTTCGGCCAACAGTTCCCAAGCCCATAGCGTCTCCGGGACGATGGAATAGCTGGGCGCCCGGTACCCGATCACCTTTTCTCCCAAGATGTCCTCCAGCACCCGAATGGCCTTAGCCACGTCCTGAGAAAACTCCTCCCTGGTCTGCTGCTGAATTTGCCGGTGGTCATAGCCGTGGGTGGACACCTCGTGCCCTCTCTTCTGGATGGACACCACCAGCTGGGGGAATCGCTCGGCAATCCAGCCCAGCACAAAAAAAGTGGCCCGCACATCTCTGGTCGAAAAAATATCCAGAATCCTGTGTACGTTGGAGGTTACTCTGCTCTCGCAGGCATCCCAGTCCGCCCGGTCTATGACCTTCTCGAAATTCGTGACCTGGAACCAGTCCTCCACATCCACTGAAAGAGCGTTGATCATATGGCCATCCACCCATGTATTTCCCCGAACATCCGCTGGCGAATCGGGCACTTTTAAGAACGAGCGGTATATCGCTTTTTAAACCAGGTCACCGTTCTCTCCAGCCCCTCCTCAATGGTCACCTTTGGTCGATATCCCATGAACTTTCCAGCCCTGGAGATGTCAGCCAGAGAGTGCCGAACATCCCCCAGCCTGGAATCGGCATGCCGGGGGGGCAGATCGATACCCAGAAGACGCCGCAAACAGGCAAACAGCTCGTTCACGGTATATCGCCCTCCGCAGGCCACGTTGATCACCTGGCCTGCGGCTTCCGGGGCTGCACAGGCCAGGATGTTGGCCTCCACCACATTGGAGACATAACTGAAATCCCGGGACTGCTCCCCATCGCCGTAGATGGTGGGGGAACGATGATCCAGCATAGCCAAGATGAACCTGGGAACAACCGCCGCATACTGCGAATTGGGGTCTTGCCTGGGACCGAAGACGTTGAAGTAGCGGAGGCAAACGGTCTCCAGCCCGTAAAGGCTGAAAAAAGCCTGACAGTATTTCTCTCCGGTCAGCTTGGTGATGGCATAGGGGGAAACGGGATTGGGCTTCATCAGCTCCCGCTTGGGCAAACGCCGGGAGGGCCCGTAAACAGAGGAAGAGCTGGCTAAGACAAAGCGCCTAACCTGCGCATCCTTGGCGGCCACCAGCAGGTTCAAGGTCCCCTGTATATTCACCTCGTTGGTTTCCAACGGATTGTCTATAGACCGCGGCACCGAGGCCAGGGCCGCCTGATGCAGAGTGTAGTCGACGCCGCGGACGGCCTCTTTAACGGCGACGAGATCTCGAATATCTCCCTCCACCAAGTCGATCTTAGGGAGGAAGACTTCCAGATTCTCCCTTTTGCCGGTGGAGAAGTTATCCAGAACTCGAACCCGATGCTTTCTGCGCAGCAGCTCCTCAATGATGTGCGAGCCGATGAAACCAGCTCCACCGGTAACTAAAAAAAAGGCCATGGAACTCGGTCCTCCTTGGCAAAAACGGCGGGCCACAGATAATAATTGTGCCTTCAGGTCTCCTCTTTAGAGGCAAAGGAGATCTCCGGCTTGGCACTGTAGTACTTGTAGTACTTGTATCGATAGTGATAGGGCAGCACCTCAGAGAGGTCATTGATCACGACACCTAAAATATTGGCATCGGCGTTCTTTATGATGGACACTCCCCTCTGTCCCACCTCTCGCGGAGTTTTGCCCGAGAGGAATACGAACAAGATACCATCCATCTCCTTGGCTATCATCTCGGGCTCGCTAACCGGAATTGCCGGCGGAAAATCGAAGATAATCACGTCAAAATTGGCCCTCAGCTCATCGAGGATCTTATTTATCTTGCCATCCTCGAAGAGCTTAGAGGGGCTTCGGTGAAAGCGACCACCGGTGATGACCATGAGATTCTCCAACCGTGTGCTCTTATAAGCCGCCCTGACCTTCAGATCTCCATCTAATATCTCAGCCAGCCCGTTGCGTCGGCTAAAACCAAACAGGGTGTGAATCTGCGGACGTCTCAGGTCTGCATCTACCAGCAAGATCTTTTTCGCCTTATGCCTGGCCAAAGCGATGGCCAGATTTGTGGCCACCGTGGTCTTGCCCTCTCCTCTCATGGCGCTGGTCACCATCAAGGCCAGAGGTTTGGTCTGATCGCAAAGATCCAATACCCTTTTGCCCAGCCGGCGAAACTCCGTACCCTGGGGAGATTCGTCCATGTATTTCCCCAGGGCAGAGCTGCTTTTTTTATCCCTTTTCCCTTTCAACGTCAGGCTCTCCCTGTAGCAAAGTAATTTACTCCTAACCACCTAACAGGCGCTGCCTTACCAAGATAAGTATAAGAACGGCAACCAACATACCCAGAACGATGAAAATGGCAACGCGAGCCTTTTTACTGCGCTTGGTCCCCTGCATTTCCATTCTAGGAATGGTTCCCAAAACAGCCAGTCCTAAATAGCGCTCCACATCCTCCACCGTCGTCAGGGAATGATCCAGGTACTCCACCAGAAAAACCAAGGCGAAGCCCAACATAGCTCCCATCACGCAGCCCAGCATGGCCAGCTTGGCTCGATTCGGCTTCACTGGTTTCAAGGGAAGCATGGCCGGCTCTATGATCCTGAACTTTCCCTCGGCCGCTGTCCGGTGGGCTGCCTCCTGGATCTGAGCAGCTTGGGACTGATCCAGAAACATCTGGTAGAGCTTTCGATTGGAGTCGACCTCCTCCCTCAGTCTCTCCAGGATCAGCTCTTCCTGGGGACCCTGGACCAAAGACCGTTCGTAGTTGTTCACATAATCGCTGAGAGTCCTCCATTTGCTCCGGTAAAAAACCACATCGGCCTTAGCCAGCTCCAAATCCTGGAGAACTTCGCAGTATACTGGATTGTCGTTGTTCGTGGCTTCGCGGCATTTTTTTCCCACTTCCATCCTTATCCCCTGGCGAAGTCTGTTGATTTCATCGGCAAGGGAAATGACCCGTGCGTCGCGCCATGTGTAGTTAATTAGCCGATTAGCCAATTGTTGGGCCTGACCGTAGTACTCCGTCTCCATCTCCACCACCTGATTATCCAAAATCGAGATCGGCTCTCCTGAGGACAGATTCTGCAGGCGAATGGTCAGTGTGGTCACCGTCTTCTCGGCCTGGCGCAGATCTGCCTCTGTGGCAGAGACTAGCGAGCTGATGCGCTTCAGATTCTCCTGATCCTTGACGTCTCTCTTCAGCGATTGCCAGATCATTTTCTCCCGGAATTGACGAAGTTTTTCCTCGGACTCCTCCAGCTGCTGTTTGTAAATGGCTAACTGTTCGTTGCTGAACTCCAGGGCACCGCGCACTCCACTGAGCTCACGCCGGAGCGTTTCATCCACAAAAACCTGAGCCAGGGTCTTGGCCAATAAGACCACCGTCTTAGGATCTGTGTCCTGGACGATGATGGTCAGCAGATCCGAGCCTTGACCCCGCACATTGATTTTCCTTCTTAAAGAACTGATCAGCCACCGCTCCACCATCTCATCCACGGTCAGATCTGGAAAGTTCTCTTTTTCCTGTTCGGCCTTGGCCCGGAGCCTGGGATTGGTATCCAGCTGTAAAGTTCTGATCATCCGTCTCAGGTAATCCCTGCTGGTGATCTCTCTCTTAAGAGTGCTGATGTGCTCCCGGGAGCTCCCGCTGGCGGCCATCTTCTCCACCGACCGTGGCAACAGCCGAGGGTCGGCCACCAGAATGGTGGTGGATGACTGGTAAACGGGATTTATAAAAAGACTGCCCAGCATGACCGTAAGAACAACTCCCAGAAAGGGAAGGATCAGCAGGGTCTTCCTTTTATTGATCACCCGCAGATACTGCCGGAGATCGAAAGGCTCGTCTTTCTCAAAACTCATGCTTTTCCCCGCTATCTGCCCAAGGAGGGCTTACTATCTGACCCGATCCGCGATATATAAAATTCCGAGAACACCGGAGGCGACAGCCAGCACGTTCGTCACCCCACCCCATATGCTGCGCCAAGGCCCGGCCTTCTTGGGAACCACCACCGTGTCACCGGGACGAAGGGGTAAGTCCGCAGGACTTCCCTGGTTACTATACCGCTCTACGTCCACCGTGGCCACGGTGGACTGGGACCCCTGTTTCATGAGCACGCGCACATTCTTCATGTCCGCTTCAGGTGTAGGACCCCCGGCCTGGGTGATGGCCCGTAAGATAGTGCTCTCCTCACTTATTGGGTAAACCCCCGGGCGGGCAATCTGGCCATAGATGTAAATTACGGAGTGGCCCAGCAATTCCGCGGACGCAGATACACCTTCCCCGGAATAGCCTGGAACGATGATGGTATCGCCCGACCTGAGCACTGGGAACTTGGAAAAGTCGCCTGTTTCCAGTATCTGGGTCAGGTTCACCGAGATTTTCTTGCCCGCTTCATCGCCCGCGCGGATTACTGAAATATCGGTGAGCACAGCCCGCTCCCGGGGACCTCCCGCCTCTCTGAGGACTTCCCACAGATTGGGAATGACCTCGAAGGTGTATTTGCCGGGCCTGTACACCTCGCCGGTGACGAAAACCTTCCTGCTGTTATACTCTGCGATCTCCACCCGGGCCTGAGAGATCACCTTGTTGTAGACCGAGATGCTCCTAACGATGTTCTCCTCCAGCTCTCTGGAACTTAGACCGGCGGCCTCGATCTCCCCCAAAACAGGAAGGGAGATCTTGCCGTCCTGCCGAACTCGGGTAACGGTATTCAGGTCCGGCTGCTGCCAGAATGTTATTCGAACCACATCATCCGGCCCGATGAGATATTCTAATGCAACAGCTTGCAAAGCCAACAAAGCGATAAAGATGGCGGTGAAAGAGAGCCCCATCTGGCTACAGCGTCCTATTCGCCGCATCGGATTACCCCTTTCTGGGTTCGTTGGCGCCCAGGTGAGATTCCCGGGAGGCTGCGCTCGATGAATGGATGAGCTCGCCCTGGCCGGGGAGAAGCTGCCAATGAGCGACCCCTAATTTCCGATTGTACTTCACATCGTATTTCAGCACCTGTACCCGCACATTGCCTGACCTCTCGGGGCCGGTTACCTGAACCACAACCTTCACGTCCTCGCCCTCCTACTGCGGTTGGCGCAGCAACCCAAGCTATTCCCGAATACGTCCGGGCTCTCTGAAAATCTCTTTTTTAGCAAAATATATGCCAAAAGCATAGGCATCGTTGTACAGCTCATAGTGATATTCCCCTCTGTCCCAGAGAAAACGGTCGCCGGTCAACTCACCTCACTGACTATGTTAAAAATGGCTCGTTGCCAGAATTCGTGGATGCTGGTTAAAGGCCGAGACTCGAGATTCGAGACTCGAGTGAAAGAAAAAACCGATCCTTGATCCTGGATCCTCGATGCTGGTGAGATAAGCTGATTCTGGATACTGGATTCTGGGTGAGAAAGGCGGATCCTGGATGCTTGATGCTGGATGAAGAGCCGAGACTCGAGATTCGTTAAAAGAAAGACCGATCCTGGGTGCTAGATTTTTGATACTGGTTAATAACTTAGCCCAGGAAGACACGGAGTCAAATCTGCATAAATTCGGAATTAAGCATATTACTAACCAGGATCCAGGATCGAGGATCGAGGATCGAGGATCCAGAATCCAAAGCCACAGTTTTTGAAGATGACCCTTAAATTTTTCCGCTGTCCTGATGCTATCCTCAGATCAGCTAATTTGGTAATCCTTGATCTTGTATAAGAGAGACCGATAGCTGATTTTTAAAAGCCGGGCTGCTTTTTTCCGATTCCAATTGGTCTTGTTCAAAGCGCTTTTTATGAGGACTTTCTCCGTCTTCTGAACTGCTTTCTGGGTAGCGTCTTTAAGGGAAACATTCTCCCCCTCGCTGCTCGACTCAAGATATGGCAAGCTCTCCGGGGCAGCAGCCGGCAGCGATGTGTTTCGCTGTTCAACGGCGCGGGCGATGATGCTCTCGTCGCCCCGAACGACGATCTGCTTGATCAAGTTTTCCAGCTCACGAACGTTTCCCGGCCAGCTATACTCCTGCAACAGCTCCATATTCCTTCTGGAGAAAGCGTGATATTCTCGGTTATATTTCTGGCAGTACAGTCTGAGCATGTGCTCCACCAACAGGGGAACATCCTCCTTCCGCTCGCGCAGAACAGGCAGCAAGAGGGTGATTTCGTTCAGGCGATAGAACAGATCTTCCCGAATGCGCCCCTGGGCCAGAGCCGTCTCCAGATCGCGGTTCGTGGCGCAGAGGATGCGCACATCCACCTGAATGGTCTCAATGCCTCCGACACGCATAAATTCCCTGTGTTCCAAAACTTGCAGTAGTTTCGCCTGAAGATCAGGAGACATCTCCCCGATCTCATCCAGGAAAATGGTCCCCCGGGAGGCCAGTTCGAACCGGCCGGGTTTTTTCTTGATGGCCCCGGTAAAGGCGCCCTTTTCGTGCCCGAAGAGCTCGGCCTCCAACAGCTCCCTGGGCAAGGCGGCACAATTGACCTTCACGAAGGCACCCTTCCGCCGGCTGGAGAGACGATGGAGAGCCCGGGCCACAACCTCTTTGCCGGTGCCGCTCTCACCCCGGATAAGCACGGTGAGCTCGCTATCGGCCACCTGCTCGATCATGGATTTGATCTCCAATATCTGTGGGCTATCTCCCACAAAATTATCTAACTCTCTCTTGGCCTCCAGCTCCGAGCGCAGGTGAAGGACCTCCTTCTTCAGCTCGCTCTTCTCCAGAACGCTGCGGATGACGATCTCCACCTCCTCCACATCGAAGGGCTTGCTGATAAAATCGGCGGCGCCCAGCTTCATGGCCCGGACGATCTGCTTGGTCTCCCCGTAGCCGGAGAGCATGACGATCTCCACACGCCGGTTGATGGACCTGACCCTCTCCAGGACCTCCATTCCGTCCATGCCCGGCA
>DAOVRJ010000131.1 GCA_030628225.1 Candidatus Zixiibacteriota bacterium
TCCCCCTCATAAAACATCATTTCAAATTGCAAAGTGCAAATTTTAAATTGTAAATTTGCTTCCCCACACCAAAAGCAGATCCTTCCCGCTTTGTGTCACTTCCTTCCACTCAGTTCCTCCAGGATGACAGAAATGTTCGGTTTCACCGATTCCCGGTCCCCGAATCACCAATTTCTCAACCCTCAAATCCTCTTATCTCAACTAAAGCATTAGAGGAACATTATAAGCAATATACAGAATAGGATATATGGCCGCTTCACCAACTCAAACACATTCCGCCCTCAAATTATCATTGACAAATCCCCCTATAGGTATTAAATTAGAAATCAACAAGAAGGTTGCGGGCTATTAGCTCAGCCTGGATAGAGCGTTGGTCTCCGGAACCAAAGGTCACAGGTTCGAATCCTGTATAGCCCGCCTTTAGTTGGACATAAAGTCATAGAGGTGCGGGCGTAATTCAGCGGTAGAATGCAAGCTTCCCAAGCTTGACGTTGAGGGTTCGACTCCCTTCGCCCGCTCCATTTTTATTTGTGTAGGGTTGGCTCACAGAGGAACGAAGATGCGCTGGTCACAGACATTTATCCCCACCCATAAGGAAGATCCCGCCGATGCCGAGATCATCAGCCACAAGCTGATGGTGCGCGCCGGCCTGATGCATAAGCTCAGCTCCGGTGTATACACCTATCTGCCTCTGGGCCTGCGGACCATCAAGAAGGTAGAGCAGATCGTTCGCCAGGAGATGAACGCCGCCGGGGCAGTGGAGCTGCTCATGCCTATTATGCAACCCAGTGAACTGTGGAGGGAGACCGGCCGCTGGGACGTGTACGGAAAAGAGCTGATGAAGGTCAAAGACCGTCAGAACAGGGACTTCGCCCTTGGCCCAACTCATGAAGAGGTAATAACCGACCTTATACGCGGACAGATCCGATCCTACAAGCGGCTTCCTTTGATCCTGTACCAGATACAGACCAAGTTCCGCGATGAGATCAGGCCCCGTTTCGGAGTGATGCGCGCCCGTGAGTTCGTCATGAAAGATGCTTATAGCTTCCACGAAAACGAGGCTTCTCTGGACGAGACATACCAGCGGATGTATCAGGCTTACACTCGCATCTTCCAGCGCTGCGGCTTGTCCACAGCGCCGGTGATGGCCGACTCCGGGGCCATTGGGGGAGATGTCACCCACGAGTTCATGGTCCTGGCCGACACAGGAGAGGGCGAGATCCTCAGTTGTGAGTGCGGTTATGCAGCCACTGCCGAGGGGGCTCAATCGCAACTGGCGCCCTATAAAGTCGAGGAAAAAATTAAATCCATGGAGAAGGTGGAAACCCCCGAGGCTCACACTGTGGAGCAGGTAACCCAGTTCCTTAACATCGACGCCAGGCGTCTGGTAAAGACCATCTTCTACCGCTGCGACGAGCAGATAATTGCCATACTAATCCGCGGCGACCGGGAAGTAAATGAGGCCAAGGTGCACCGCATCCTGGGCTGCAGCACATTAGAGATGGCCACCGCGGAGGAGATTCTGCAGGTCAGCGGAGCTCCGGTGGGATTTTCCGGACCTGTGGGTTTGAAAGGGATGCAGATGATCGCCGACCTTTCCCTGAAGGGGCTGGCAAACATAGTGGTGGGGGCCAACGAGGATCAGTGCCATATGATCAACGTCAATTTCCCACGTGATTTTACCGTCAAGCGCTTCGAAGACCTGCATCTGGCCCAGGCAGGAGATCTGTGTCCATCCTGCGGAAAAATACTGACCTCTCGCCGGGGAATAGAGGTGGGGCAGATCTTCAAATTAGGCGCAAAATACAGCAAGTCCCTGAAGGCCAAATTTTTGGACCAGAATGGGAAGGAGAGCCCATTTATTATGGGCTGTTATGGCATAGGCATCACCCGGACGGTGGCCGCGGCCATTGAACAGTATCATGACCAGGACGGAATCATATGGCCTATGACCATCGCGCCATACCAGGTGCTGATCCTCCCGCTGAACGTGTCTGATGAGATGACCATGGCCGCAGCAGATGGATTCTATAAGCAGCTGGTCGATGCCGGGCTGGAAGTGTTGTTAGATGACCGAGACGAGAGGGCCGGATTTAAGTTCAAAGACGCAGATCTCATTGGCATTCCCCTGCGGCTTACGGTAGGAGAGAGATCACTTCGCCAGGGCAAGGTGGAGGTGAAGCTTCGTCGACAGAATCAGGTAATTAAGGTGGACCGAGATAAGGCGGTTTCAATGATCCGGGAGATGATTTCAGAAGAGCGTCTGGCCAGCGAGAAGTCCTGAGGAATAATCAAGTTTTTTCTTGCATTTAATGCTTGAGTAGGGTATATTTACTACTTACGAGTGGGTTGATACCCACTTTTTTATGTATTAACACCTGAGTGTGAACTCTGGGAGATGGGCAAGTGGTTCTTTCTGAAATTGTTGAGCAAATCAGAGAGATCGTTAAGCCTGTCTTCGAGGGAACACCCATAGAATTGCTGGAAGTGTTCTTCCTGGTGGAGCGGGGTAGACGGATCCTGCGTTTGTTCATCGACAAACCAGGTGGGGTAGACCTGTCCGATTGTAGCGAGGTGAGCAGAGAGATTTCTGCTTTGTTGGAAGTGCACAATGTAGTTGCCCAGCGTTACACCCTTGAGGTTTCCTCGCCGGGATTGGACAGGCTTCTCAGTGAGCCGTCAGATTTTCTAAGAAACATGGGCCGCCTTCTTAAGGTGACCGTTCGCAAATCCTCCGGTGATACGCAGAAAATAGTAGGCAGGCTGGTTTCCTGTGGGAATGAGGAGATCACCCTGGAAGTGAACGGCAAAGAGATGCTCTTCGCTCTTGATCAGATCGTGAAGGCTAAGCTAAAACCGAGATTTTAGTCTTCATGGGAGGTTTTAGTATGGATTACGAAGTTCTAGAGGCTCTGAGTCAGATAACCCGAGAGAAAAATGTGGATATGGATCTGGTCTTGGAGACCGTGGAGGCAGGCTTGAAGTCTGCGGCCAAGAAGAAATTAGGTACATCGGATCACATCAAAGTGTCCATCGACCGAAACACCGGGGAAATCGCCATCTTGGCCACCAGAAAAGTGGTTAAGGAGGTGGAGGACAAGGTGCTGGAAATTTCCCGGGACGATGCCAGGCTCATAGAACCCAAGGCCAAAGTAGGTCAGGAGATTGAGGAAAAACTGGACTTTCATGATTTTGGGCGCAATGCCATCCAGGCCGCCAAGCAGATTTTGATCCAGCGCATCAGGGAGGCGGAGAGAGAGAAGATCTTCGTCGACTATCAGGATCGAGTTGGTGAGATCATCACCGGCACCGTCCAGCAGGTGGACCGGGGCAATTTGATCATAAATCTTGGCCGACCCGAGGGGATAGTGCCTGTAAAGGAACAGATGCGCCGGGAGCGTTATCGTCAGGGAGACACAATACGCGCCTATTTGCTGGATGTGCAGAAGACCACCAAGGGACCGCAGATCGTTCTCTCTCGAACACACCCGGGGTTTTTAGAGAAGCTCTTCGAGATGGAGGTTCCGGAGATATACGAGAAGATCGTGGAAATAAAAGCCATTGCCCGGGAGGCCGGCGACCGATCCAAGGTAGCCGTGGTCTCAAATGATGCCCGCGTAGATCCTGTGGGGGCCTGCGTGGGCTTGAGAGGAATTCGCGTTCAGAACATCGTGCGCGAGCTGAGCAACGAGCGGATCGATATTGTTCCCTGGAGTTCAGATCAGGGTGTCTTTGTCACCAAGGCCATCAGCCCGGCAAAGGTCTCCAAAATCGAGATGGACGAAAGAGAACGCAAAATGACCTTAATTGTGGATAATGACCAGCTTTCTTTGGCCATAGGACGTGCTGGCCAGAATGTCAGGTTGGCGGCAAAGTTGACCGGCTGGAAGATCGACATCTTATCCCGGGAGGAATATACACGGCGTGTCGAGGAAATGGCCAAAATGCGTGTGGATATCTCCAAGCTGAAGGGTGTGGGAGCCAAGTTGGCCCAGGAGCTGAGGAAGATCGATGTGGAAAGCGTTCAGGATCTGGTAAAGTTGGATTTGGATAAACTCCTGCAGGTGCCTGGAGTTGGATCTGCCACTGCCCAGAAATTGCTCAAGGCTGCTAAGGAAAAGTTAGTAAAGGTTGCGGAAGAGCGTTTGAAAGACCGCCAGAAAATGGCAGAGGTGGAAGAAAAGGCCGCCGAAGAAAAGGCCGCCGAAGAAAAGGCCGCCGAAGAAAAGGCCGCCATACAAGTAGATATCTCCAAGCTTAGAGGAGTGAGCTCCAAAATGGCTCAGGAGCTGAGGAAGATCGGCGTGGAAAGCGTTCAGGATCTGGCCGAGATTGAGCGGGAACTCTTATTGCAGGTGCCAGGGATTGGCACCGTCACCGCAGGTAAGCTTATGGAAACGGCCAAGGAGGGGCTTAAGCAGTTGGAGGAAGCGCGTTTGCAGGCCCTTCAGGCGGTTGAGATAGCTGAAATTGAGCAGAAAAAGCTAGCGCAAGAGGATGCGGTTGATCAGGGGACAGAGGAAGAGAAGAATCCAGCTCATAATTCACAAGAATAATTCTCAAGAAAACAGATGGAACCCTCACGGATCGGGGGGTATTGAAAGTGCCAAAACGGAGAATTTACGAGGTAGCCAAACAATTCAAAGTGTCCAGTGAGGCGCTTGTATCGTTGCTAAGGGGCCTCAAGTACGATGTTCGCAGTCATATGAGCATCGTGGATGAGAAGATGGAGGCTGACATCCGCAAAAAGTTTGAGAATGAGAAAGCGGAGGTCAAAAGAAGAGACGAGCGCAAGCGTGAAAAACACAAGGAGATCGCTAAAAAAGAGGAAATTGAGAAGACAACCAGGAAAAAGCGTAAACGGGAGAGATCAAAGAAGAAAGCGCTGAAACCGAGCCAGAAGAGGCGAAGGAGACGTCGGGAACGGCCGGCCATAGACAAGCAGGAAGTGGCCGAGAGCGTGAAGAGAACTCTGGCCAGCATGGAGGGACGCAAACCTGCCCGTCGCCGTCGCAAGCGGGTAGTTAAGGGAGAGGGAATTGAGGTAGAGGAAGGGAACATTGTTCGAGTAAGCGAGTTTATTTCGGTGGCAGAGCTGGCCCATCAGATGGATGTAACCCCGGCCAAGTTAATATCAAAGTGTATGGAGCTCGGTCTCATGGTGACCATTAATCAGCGGCTGGACATGGACACCATCACCATGGTGGCTGACGAATTCGGTTACGAGGTAGAGCAGATAGAGGGGTATATCCTCGATGAGATTTTGGAGGAGAAGGGGGAGGTCAAGGAAGACTTGCAGCCCCGTGCCTCCGTGGTCACGGTCATGGGTCATGTGGATCATGGCAAGACCTCTCTGTTGGACTATATTCGAAAAAGCAATATCATTGCTGGAGAGAAAGGCGGAATAACGCAGCACATCGGAGCTTATGAGATCCAGCTGCCCGCCGGTAGAATAACATTCCTGGATACACCCGGCCACGAGGCTTTCACGGCCATGAGGGCCCGGGGAGCTCAGATTACCGACATCGTGGTGCTGATCGTCGCTGCAGACGACAGTGTTATGCCCCAAACTATAGAGGCAATTGACCATGCAAGAGCGGCGGGAGTGCCCATCATCGTGGCCGTTAACAAGATAGATCTCCCGGCTGCAAATCCGGAGGCCATCAAGCAACAGCTAACCAAGCATGGTCTTACCGTTGAGGAGTGGGGTGGCCGCACCATCACCTGTGATATATCCGCCAAGACAGGAGAGGGTATCGACAAGCTGCTGGAGATGATACTGCTTCAAGCAGAGCTTCTGGAGCTGAAGGCAAATGTACAGGGGAAAGCACAGGGTGTCGTCGTCGAGTCTCTTCTGGACAAGGGACTCGGATCAGTGGCCACGGTACTTGTGCAGCGGGGTACTCTGCGGAAGGGAGATTCTTTTGTCACCGGTCTTTGCTACGGCAAAGTTCGCACTCTGAGCAACGAATGGAGAGAACCGGTCCGGGATGCCGGCCCATCTAGGCCAGTTCAGGTTACCGGAATTTCCGGTGTGCCTCAAGCGGGCGACCCGTTTTATGTGGTGGACAGCGATCATGAGGCTAGGGAAATCTCCTTTAAAAGGCGGCAGTTGAAACGGGAGGAGGATTTCCGCCGCGTCAGCAAACGTATCACTCTCAAGGATATCTACGATCAGATCAAATCCGGAAAGACCAAAGAACTGAATCTGATCATAAAGGGAGATGTGGATGGATCTGTAGAAGCGATGTGCGACGTCCTGGAAAAGTTGGAGGTAGAGGATGTACGCATAAGGGTCATCCACAAGGGAGTTGGCGCAGTTAGTGCCTCGGATATTTTATTGGCCTCAGCCTCAAAAGCAATCGTTATTGGTTTTCACATCGGGCCTGATCTGGGGGCCAAAGAGCTGGCAGCGCGGGAGCAAGTAGATGTTCGCCGCTACAATGTCATATACGAGGCGGTTTCCGATATAGAGTCGGCCCTGAAGGGTCTTCTGGATCCCGAGTACAAGGAGGAAATCCTGGGCAGTGCGGAGGTTCGAGAGATCTTTCACGTTTCCAAGATAGGTGTCATCGCCGGATCTATAGTTAAATCAGGGCAGATAAAAAGAAATGCCAAGGTGCGGGTTATGCGCAACGGAGAGCTGATCCACGACGGGAAGATCTCCTCTCTGAAGCGATTCAAGAACGACGTTTCTGATGTACAGTCTGGTTTCGAATGTGGTATTGGTGTTGAGGATTTCAATGAGTTGCAGATGAAAGATATACTGGAAGTCTACAAGCTAATAGAAATAGAAAGATAGTGAGGTATTCGAGGGACAGATGATCGTTGGTGTCTGTACTATAGATTTGTACATGGCCGATAGCGGATCGTTGAAGTCCAAAAGGCATGTTTTGCGAGCCATCAAGGACA
>DAOVRJ010000218.1 GCA_030628225.1 Candidatus Zixiibacteriota bacterium
CTTTTCCAGCTTCGAGCCTCGACAGACGAGCATCGTAACGAGCCTCTACACCGGTAAACGAGCTTCGAGTTTCAGTATCTATATCCGCCATCCTCTTCATCAGCACCAAACTCTCATCCCAACGCAGAGGGGGTAGCGGAAGACAGCGAGGCTGGCGGCCGGTTGACGTGAAGGAAAACGGCATCGGCGGCGCAGCCGCCGATAGCGAGCCGGTGGCGCGCAGCGCCACGCTGGCTGAAGCGAGGGGGAAACTTCCCCCTCCCAACCCAACCACCCCAAATGAAAAGTGAAAAATGCAAAATGCAAAGTGAAAATTGAAGATTCCAAAGCCCTTCCGAGTCTCTAGTCTCAAGTCTCGAGTCTCGAATGACGAATCTCGAGTCTCGAATCTCGAGTCTAAAATTCCACGGAACACAGATCAAGGAGGTTTGATGATGAACTATCGCCGGGCCGGCTATTTCACTTTGCTATGCGCCCTTCTGGTGATGACTGCGACAGTTTGGGCGGTGAGCACATCTTACTGGGAGGTGCGCCATCAGGAACAGTTCAACGCCGGCACGCCTGAGAACGCATCCATCCATAGCGACGGGAGGGTGACCCTGGGCCCGAAGCTGGACCTGCTGGCCGATACGGGGGAGCCGTTCGTCTGGTGTCTGGCCTCCGATTCCAGGGGAAATATCTATGCCGGCACCGGCAACAACGGAAAGCTCTTCAGGATCGCCAGGGACGGGCAGATGACTTTATGGTATGACTCTGAGGATCTGGAGATTCTCAGTTTGGCCGTGGACCGGAAGGACAATCTGTTCGCCGGCACCTCGCCCGGCGGCCAGATCATCAAGATCTCGCCGGGGGGTGAGGCAAAGGTCTTTTTCTCGACAGAGGAGGACCACATCTGGTCGCTGGTTTTCGATGAGCAAGACAATCTGTTCTGCGGAACCGGCACCGAGGGGAAAATCTTCAAGGTAGACCCCAAAGGCCACGGCCAGCTTTTCTACGACAGCAAAGAGACCAATATCACCGCACTCACCTGGCGGAAAGGATATCTGTATGCTGGGGGAGAGGGAAACGGACTGATTTACAAGATCGATTCCAAGGGCCAGGGGCTGATGCTCTTCGACGCCCAGGAACAGGAGATTCGCAGCCTTGTTTTTGACTCCCAGGGGCGGCTCTATGCCGCCGCCACCAGCGGCGAGAGGCCGGTACGCAGGCCGCCCAAACCAGAGAATACTCAGCAGGGCCAAGAGGCTGAGTCCGATGAGATGCCCGAGATGATCGGGATCTTCGTTGACGAGATGGCAGCACCGGGAGCCGAAGGTCCATCGGCCATCTACGAGATCGACGGCCTGGGATCAGCCATAACGCTTTGGACGGCGCCGGAGATGACCATACTCTTTTCCATGGTCCTGGGATCCGAGGGAGATCTGATCGTGGGGGGTGGTGACGAGGGCCGCATCTACTCGGTGATTCCTGATGGCGGCTGGAGCATGCTGCTCGATGGCCAGGAATCCGAGGCGCTGGCTTTGTACAGCGCCCAAAATGGGGATATCCTGGTGGGCACAGGCAATTTGGGCAAGGTATTTCGTCTGCGGACCGATTACGTGAAAGAGGGCACCCTGGAATCGGAGGCTCACGATGCTGTATTTGTGGCTCGCTGGGGACGGATTTCCTGGGAGGCGAGCAATCCTGGAGGAACGCGGATCTCTCTGCAAACTCGCTCCGGAAACAGCGAGGTTCCGGACGAGACCTGGAGCCCCTGGTCGAGATCGTATCAGGAAGCTGGGGGCCAGACCATCGACAGTCCGCCGGCCCGATTCATCCAGTGGCGGGCAAACCTGTTTACCTCTAAAGGTTCAGTGACACCGGCTTTGCAAGAGGTCTGGCTGGCCTATATGCAACGAAATCAGGCTCCCCAGATCAAGAGCATCTACGTTTTTCCCTCGCCGGGAAAGAGTGTGCTGGGACCGAATCTTTCCCGCAGAGAGAAAAAAAACTCATATATTTCGGGCCAGGGTGAGCCATCCTCAGGCGATTTTTTCCGGGGTCAGGACGAACTGGTCCCGGGAATGAGAAAGGCCGGCTGGTATGCCTTCGATCCGAATGGGGACGCACTTTGTTACGATCTTTACTTTCGGGGAAAAGAGGAGCAGGAGTGGAAGCTTCTTAAGGAGGATCTGAGGAGTACCTCGTACACCTGGGACAGTCAGTCATTTCCCGATGGCACCTACCTGCTGCTGCTCGAGGTCACAGACAGCCCGGATAACCCTGAGAGCCAGGCACTTTCGGCCGAGAAGGTCAGCGATCCCTTCGTGGTGGACAACACGGCGCCCAAAGTGCAGGTGAAGGGCCAGGCCGGTGAGGGGGGGCAGTGCCGGGTGACGGGCAGGGCCACAGATGAGCTGAGTCCCATCGCGGGGCTATGGTACTCGGTGGATGCCGGGGATTGGAAAGCTCTATCGGTCGCCGATGAAGTTTTCGATAGCCCGGAGGAGAAATTCTCTTTCACCACAGAGTCACTTTCCTCTGGGGAGCACACCATAGTGGTCAAGGTCATGGATAAGGCCGGCAATGTGAGTGCCGGCAAGACGGTTGTGAAGGCGAAAAAATAGAGGTTTGGGCAAGCTGGTGACTCTCTGAAGGTGAGGTGGGAGGGACGGGGGCGAAGATCTCTCTTCGCCCCTCTTTTATGGAAGGCACTTCAGGATTGGCTCAACTGGAAGGCGGTCTGCAGCGAGGCGACGGCCTGCTCAATTTTATCCTGAGCGATAAGGCAGGTGACCGTTGTCCTGGATGAGCTGATGCTGTCGATGTTGATGCCGCTGGAGGCCAGGGTGTGGAAAATTTTCCCGGCTACCCCGGGCACTCCGGCCAGTTTTTGACCGTGAATGGAGATCAAGGCCATGTTCGGGTCGACAGAGATACGCGCAGTCCCCATGGAGTCCTTGCTTTTCTCCAATATTTCCCTGGTTGTTTCCAGGTCATCCTGCAGGACGGCAAAAGAGATGTTGCTGTGTCCTTTCTGCCCCGCATTGGTGACTAAAAGCTCCACGCTGATGCCCTGCTGGCCCAATGCTCCGAAAATCTCGCTGGCCACACCAGGCTTGTCGGGAACTTCAAACAAGGTCACTTTAGCCATATTCAGATTTTTTTCGATACCATCGATAGATATTTTTTCCATGACTCCTCCCCGGAAAAAGATTGCCGGTATTCCCTCTCTGTGTTGGACAATCACCAAAAATATAGTAACCTAAATGCGCTCAAAAAGCAACTTTTTTTTGCCGGTCTCATCTCTATTACAAAGTCCTTATAATGAGCTTGACAACCTGTGCCGCGGATAGTATCATATCTGTCTGGTTAGCCATCTCAGGTCCAGGCATGTTCTCATTGCTTTTGTACCAAATCTTTCTGGAGGGTTCAGGTGAATGACTTGCCGGAAAAAACAGGCTGGATCGAGGTTATCTGCGGAAGCATGTTCAGTGGGAAGAGCGAGGAACTGATCAGGCGCCTGCGCCGGGCCAAGATTGCCCGACAAAAGGTACAGGTCTTCAAACCGTCTATGGATAACCGATACAGCGAAGAGGACATCGTATCCCATGACGAACAAAGGGTTCCATCGGAACAGGTGGGCTCTGCCAAGGAGATTTTAGCGCGCACCGACCCCGACACCCAGGTTGTGGGCATCGACGAAGCTCAGTTTCTGGGCATGGAGCTGGTGACGGTTTGTGAGCGCCTGGCCAATGAAGGCCAGCGCGTTATCGTGGCAGGCCTGGATCAGGATTATCGTGGCCAGCCCTTTGAGCCCATACCGCAACTTTTGGCCGTGGCCGAGTACATCACCAAGACTATGGCCGTTTGTATGGTCTGTGGCAAGCCGGCCAACAGATCTCAGCGATTGGTCGATAACGAAAAGCGGGTGATGATCGGGGCCGGGGGTGCATACGAGCCCAGGTGCCGTCATTGTTTTCAACCGCCCAAATAAGCGCAGTTCTATCCAGAGTTCGTGAATCGCTGATCGGGAAGACTGCCATCCGGTGTATTTCTACTCCACGGATC
>DAOVRJ010000301.1 GCA_030628225.1 Candidatus Zixiibacteriota bacterium
AGATACAGATCTGAACATTCAGAAAGAGGAGATGATAAAAAAAGGCGGCAGCCGGAGAGATCTGGTCTGGGGCCTGGTCATCCTCTTTCTGGCTCTGGCCTTGAGACTTTTTTTTCAGTGGGAGATCAAGGATCATCCCCTTTCCCGGCAGCTTTTTTTAGACCCCGCCTTTTACGACCGTTGGGCCAGGGCTATCAGTGCCGGGGACTGGCTGGGAGAGGGGGTTTTCTACGGCAGCCCCCTGTATCCATACTTCTTGGCTCTCATATATAAGCTGATTGGTCACACCATTTTGGGGGTCAAGATCATCCAATCGGTCCTCGGCGCAAGCCTCTGTGTGATGCTGGCCCTCATCGGCCGCCGGGTTTTCGACCGGAACACAGGCATTCTGGCGGGCTTGATGGCCGCCATCTATGCTCCTTTTATCTTTTACGAGGGAACCATCACCATCTCCACCCTGGGCCTTTTTCTCTGCGTACTGGCGGTGCTTTTGCTGATCTCTGGCCACAGGCCCGGCCCCGGGCGCTCCCTGGGCGCAGGGGTGGTCTGGGGCTTGCGCGCCCTGGCCCGGGTTGACGCCACTTTTTTTGCCGCTCTGGTCTGGCTGCTTGCATACGGCAGGGAGAGGTCTTTTCGGCGAAGGGTTCTCCCGGCGCTCCTGTTCTGTCTGGGGACGGCGGTGGTCATCCTGCCCGTGACGGTCCGGAACGTCGTGGTGGGAGGGAAGATGGTGCTGATAACCGCTCATGGGGGGGAGACTTTTTACGCCGGCAACAACCCCCGGGCCAGTGGCACATACGCCCCGGCACCAGGAGTACGCCCGGGGACCGAGTGGGAGCACGAGGATTTTCGACGACTGGCCAGTCGGAGGGTTGGCCGGCAGCTGAGTCTGGCCGAGTCCTCCTCATTCTGGTTTGGGCAAGCCGTGGACTTTATGCGGGAGCAACCCGGACAATATCTTCGGCTGCAGCTGCGGAAATTTTTGCTATTTTGGGGGCCGCGGGAGATTCCTGATAATCGCAATTTTCACTTTTTCAGGAGACTCTCCATCGTTCTGCGGCTGGCGTTGCTGGACTTCACAATCCTTTGCCCCATCGCCCTCATGGGTTTGATCATTGGACTGAAAACCTGGCGCCGGTCCCTGCTGTTGTATCTGCAGGTTTTTCTCTCCATGATTTCGGTGTTGCTTTTCTTCGTCTCCGCCCGTTATCGTCTCCCGGCAGTGCCTTTTCTGATTCTATTTGCCGCTTATGCACTGCGTTGGTCTTTTGCGCGAACAGGGGAGAGAAGGTGGGGGTTGTTGACGGTCTGCTGGTTGCCCGTTCTCTTGCTGATCATTTTCTTCGCCGTGATACAAAGCCGCGGGATGGCCGAGAAGGGTTTTGTTAGCCGCTACGAAACCATGGGTGTGGCCCTGATCCGGGAGGGCTGTGTGGATGAGGGCATCGCCGAGCTGGGCAGGGTGATACAGCTGGACCCGGGAAAGGTCACCGCCCACTTCAACCTGGGGGTGGCTTATCTGGAGGAAAAAAAGGCATACTACCTGGCCGCCGAGGAGCTTAAAGCAGTGATTCGTCTTCATAACGGCTACCCCCAGGTGCACTACATGCTGGGCAGAACGTACCGGGAGTTGGGCTGGTTGGAGCAGGCCGTGGGAGAGTTCCAGCAGGAGCTGGGTTTTTTCCCCAATGAGGTGCAGGTGAGGCTGGAGTTGGGTATGGTCTTTGTGGAGATGGAGTGCTGGGCCGAGGCGGAGGGGCAGTTTCGGCAGGTCATCAGCCAGCAGGACGGCGATTGCCTTGGTCACAAATTGCTGGGAAATGTCCTATATCTACAGGGGAAAGCCGAAGAGGCCATGGCAAGCTGGGAGAGAGCTATGCAGCTTAACCCCGTCGATGCGGAGCTGAGTAAGACTATGGACAGTCTGCGAGAACGGCTGGAAAAAGAGAGGTCGGCGGCCCCATAGTGGCGGTAAGTCATATCTGTCTTTGGATTTTAGAAGCGTAAAAATTTTTTGCTTGACAATTGCACAAATGTGCAGTATCATTGAGATGCGTCAGCAGAGAATGAGCCCCTTTGGTTCTGAGGAAGGACGTGTACGTTTCCCTGATTCGTGACCGTGGAAAAATATACGAAGCTGGAAGAGGTACGAAGCTCGATGCTGGGTTGACGTTGTCGAAGCTGGTTATTCGGGATCCGGGGCTCGGGACCCGGGAACCGTAATGCTCAAGACCACGGCTAAGTTTTTTTCTTTTCCCGATCCCCGGTTCCTGAGTCTCGGATACCGATCTTTTTAAAGACTCACAAAATGTAGCTTTTAGATCGTGCGGTAGTCAGAAAATCAGTTTGGAGGTGAAAAACTATGGCTGGTCCACTAACTGCCCGGCAGAAGCAGGCCCTGGACTTTATCGTCAGAGCCGTCAGGGAGATGGGTTGCCCGCCCACCATTCGGGAGATGGGAGATGCTCTGGGGATTCGCTCCACCAACGGAGTCAACGATCACCTCCGGGCGCTGGAGCGCAAGGGCTACCTCAAGCGCGAGGACATGAAGTCCAGAGCGCTGCGCCCCGTCAAGAACATCAACAACAC
>DAOVRJ010000146.1 GCA_030628225.1 Candidatus Zixiibacteriota bacterium
ATAGGCGTGCGTTTCATCGTAATTTCCTCCTCTTGGTTAGATCATCTTCTTCAAATTTCTCAGCTCGTTGTAGAATTGAAGGAACTGGCTGTTGATGAACTCCACCTTGAGCCGATCATTTTCTCCATCCACGTTAAACGTGAACAGTATTTTTGATTTCTTGCTATCTGATCTGATGAGCCGATAGCCTTTCATCTTCAGGTAGGCTGAAAATGCCAGGTCATCGGTGGTGATGTGATTGTCTGCGATTTGATGTGCATCAACGCTCATAGGTCATCACTCCTTCTGTTGAGGTTACTTCTTCGCCGTCTCGGGTTGTTTCATTTATTAGACAACGCGGTCTCTGGATTTATTCCCGATTTGTTGACGGCTTCTGAGAGCAATAATGGGTAAACACATCTCTCTTCCATTCATGATGTCATGTCTCAATGGGATTGGGTGCGGCGGTTTTGCGGGCGGGAAAGAATCCGACCAGCACACCCGCGGTCTCCGAAAAGGGCAGAAAGATAATCACACGGTTGTTGAGTGTTTTCAGGTTCATGAATTCGCCCGTAAAAAAGGGCCGCCGAGCTGTTCTGCTCAGCGGCCATCCAGGGAAGGGCCATTTGCCCATCTGTCTTCTAATCTTACCCCTCATCTCTGTCCGGTGGAGGTGGATGTAATCCTCCCTTCGTTGGAAGAGGTGGCGAAGACCCGGGCTCATGCTGTCTCCAAGGACCCGGTCGTCGATCCCTGAAATGTTTTGGCGGCTTGGGCTGCCTTTCCAATCGCTTTTTTTGCTCCTCGGTGAGAATGGGATCCAGGTCTTTTTTCAACGAATCTCTCAGGGCCAGCATCTCACCCTCGAATCGGGAATGGATCTTGAGAAATCGCTGCGAATGCTTGCGCAAAATGTCACGCACCGCCTCGCGCTGCGATTCATCCGGATCGATGATTCTTTCCACATGCGCCCCCATACGTCCCGGCTCTCTCATGGACATGAATCGTCCGATGCGATGTCGAGCAAAAGCCCCGGTGATCAAGGCCCCGATGATCATCCCGATGATCAGGGTGATCAGGATAACCAGGACGGTCTTCGTTCCCATTTTCATAGCAATTCCTCCAGCGTAAAGTCAAATGGCGATTCCAGCACCTCCTCGAGGGTCTCCTGGGGCATGCCCAAGACCCCCGCCACGGAAACATCGCCGGTCTTCACGAAATTGTAGACCGCTAAAGCGATGATCACCGTCGCACCCACGACGGCCACGCGGCGAAAAGCATATTGCAGCGATTCGAAGAACGCTTCCGCGCTTCTGCTTCTCTCCCTGGTCGAAGCGATCCTGCGCATCACCCTCTCGGCAAAGAATGGTTTAAACGACTTGGCAGCGCTGGCCGAAATGGCACCGCGCATGGCCGTGATTCGCTCTTTCTCTTCCCGTAACTCCTTTGATCCGGCCAGCGCCTCCTCAAGCTGCTCTTTTTCCCGGGGCGTCAGCGAGTCATCAAAGGATCGATAGAGTAACTCAATCGCTTTTTTGTTCATCGCTCATCTCCAATATAAGGTGATAACAGTTCTTTTAATTTATCCTGTGCCCGGGCCAGTCGCGACAGCACTGTGCCCACAGGAACATTTAAAATATCCGCCGTCTCTCGCGTTGAATATCCGTCAATAAGCCTGAGGACCACCACCGACCGAAACTTGCTTTCCAGCTTCTGGATGGCTCGTTGCACCATTTCTCTATCCTCGTTCAGCTCACTGTCCGCTTTTGGATCGGGAATGTCATAGGCTTCTTCGATCGGTCTGGAAAAAAACAACACCGACCTGCGCCTGCGCCGCTTCAGCTCATTCAGGGATAAATTAATGGCAATCCGGGTGAGATAGGTTCCAACGCCGGATTCACCGCGAAATTTCTTCAATCCCCTGTAGAAACGGATAAAGGTTTCCTGACCGACATCCTCTGCCTCCGCGCACCTGCCCAGCATGCCGATAACCGTCGCGGCAACACGGGACTCATGGCGCCTGACAAGCTCCTGGAAGGCATTCTGGTCACCTTCACGCGCGGCTGTGATCAGTTTCTCGTCCGTCAAAGTCTTTTCCGTCAAAAGGTCTGGTCCCTTTCCTTGTTCACTAATTAGACAACCCAAAATCGGGATACATTCCCGTTTTTGAGAGTTTTTGGGGGGGAAGAGCATCGGCGAACTGCCATGCTCTGAGACCGCAGAATCACAAGGAAACCATAGCTGCAAAAGATACATTGGTAAAATATAGCGGATTTTTTCAAACGCAAGAGCTAAACATAAAATAAGTTCAACTCAAAAGGCCGCCCTTCCGCAGAAAGACGGCCTTAAAAAGGGGGCGGATGTCTAAGCCTGGGTTCCAGAGGTAATCGTTATACTTCCCCGGCTTTTTGCAGAGAAAGCCACCTCACAAGTTCGACACCCGCCCGATACGAGACGATCTGTTTCCAACTACTTTGCGTTCAGCAAATCCTTGTCGAATTCACCAACGGGATTAGATTGAGCCGACTCCTTGGTGACGGAGACAGCGATCACCGAGTAATAGTAGTGGGTCACGGCGCTGCCCACTACCCCGGAAACATCCAGGTAGAACAGGTCCGTGGTGGAATCGATCAGAGTGGTTCCGACTTCACCGGCGGCGGTGTCGCGATAGATCTTGTAGCGATCCACCCACACCGGATGGTCGTTGAGATTCAGGGTCACCGCCGACCACTCCAGCTGCAGATCGTCGGCGGACAGGGCGACGGTCAGGTCGTCAACGGCCTTGGGGATCACGTCCCTGAAGTAGCCGAACAGGTCCGTGGGCCTGATCTGCGGGTTGCCCACACCGTAGTTATCGTCGTCGGTGATGTGAATCCTGTTGACGTAAGGCGGCAGATCGTTGTCGAAAGCACCGTTGCCATACTTGTACTCCACCCACTCGCTGGATCCCCTGGGGAAGGTGATGGTGGCGGACCAGATATCGTCCCCGGCGGTGACATCTCCATTATACCCCTCGTCGTTGAGGGTGTCGTCGTTGGCCGGATCGAAGTCCCAGCTCAGCGGAGCCACGCTGCCCACCACCAGCAGCGGGAGCATCACCGAGTCGGCGGTGGTCATGTCCACGGAGAAGACCACCGGCACGTCATGGTTGGCCTGTTCCTGGGTGGTATAGGTCAGCTCCTGAGCCGTTTGATCGACCACCTGGAACTGCCAGTTGCCGTCGATCCAGACGCCGCCGGTATCCGTGACGCCCCACTCCCAGGTGTTGGTACCACCATCGGGCACCAGGTCGAGGGTGCGCTTCCAGATGTGGTCTCCAGGTGTGTCATCGCCGTTGGTCCCGTCGTCGTACATATCATACAGGAAACCCAACCCCCAGGAGGCATCGTAGGCATGATAGGTGTTGGTATCCCAGCTACCCTTGAACTTGAAACCGGGGGCCCAGACGCTGTCCGCTGAATCGTCCACGATGAAGGTCACCTGGGCGATGCCGAATCCGGTGAAGGTGGCCTCGTCGTGGTCCGGATGGATATAGTTGCCGGCCATGTCCTCTACCGAGGAGCTCACCTGCACTGTGTACTCGACGCCGTAAGTTTGACTGCTGGTGGTCAACCTGACACCGTCAACGCCCAGTGACTCAGCGGCCGTCACCGACAACCCGGCTATGGTGTAGTTTGCGGGATTGAAGGCCGAGGTGTCCATGGCCTCGCTGAAGGTCACCTCCACGTGCGTCCAGTCAGTGGCCAAGGCTCCCAACACCCAGGGCTTGGTGGTGTCCGCGCCGCTGGTCTCGTGAACCAGGGTGGAGAGGTCCAGGTAGGCCATGGTGGACCAGTCGCCCTCGGGACCGTTCCAGTCGTCGGCCGGGTCGTTGGATGTGTCCCGGGCATTGTCATGGTCTCCACCGCCGGTGTCCCACACCTCACACCACAGAGAATCGGGAGAGCCGATCCGCGACTTCTCTATTTTCCACTCCAAACCCGAGGTGGCCTCGGTGCTGATGCCCACGCCGTCTAAATTCCCATACATCGTCCAGCTGCCAGCACCATCGTCATAGGCCCAAAATTGCGTGTGATTAACATCGTAGGGCGGGCTATCGACCCAACTGTATATGCTATATTCGGGCAGGTGCGGATCATTACAGCGCACGTTACGGGTCCAGGCATCGGAGGTATCGGCCCCCGATCCGCTGACCCCATCGGTGTCCAGATAGATGACGTACTTGCCCCAGTTGGTTGCCCCGATGTCATCGTCGATGGTGAAGCAGAAATACCAGTAGGTGCCGTCGTTGCAAACGTAAAGGTCAACAAGATCCATGTTGTCATTGCCGCCCCCGTCCGTGCTGGGATCGGAGGCCTCGGCCGAGCCGTAACAGGCATCGGGGGTTCCATCCATGACTGGTGAGCCAAATCCCTCGGCCCAGACGCCGGTGGACCAGAGTAGAGCACCGGCCATCAGAATGACCAGGGACAAGAAGATCTTTTTCATACCCCTTCTCCTTTCCATTCCTGCAAATAGTGAAGAGCCTAAAAAGGTAACATCTCTACCAATTTATTTTACCAGATATGCATTTCTTTGTCAAGATGTTTTTTACAACTTTTTCTCTCATACCCCTACTTTGCCGCATCCAAATCCCTGTCGAACTCGCCGACCCTATTGGATTCGCCGGACTTTTGACCTGCGGCATCCACAGCCTTGACCGCATAGAAGTAATTGCTGCCCACATCGCCGGCCGCTCCCATATCCGTGTAAGCGGTATCCACAGTGCCGGCAAGAGAATCGCCCAAAGAGCCGGGTGCGGTGCTGCGGTAGACCACATAGCGGGTGACGCCGCACTCGCTGTAGGGCTCGGTCCACTCCAGGCGAATGTCTTCGCCCATAAGTGTACTGGCCAGGTCGTCGATGGCCATGGGCAAAGAGCAGATATTGATGCGCAGAGTTGGATCGCCGATGAGCACGAGACCATAGTACCAGCAGACCTCCCAGTTGTAGAAGCCATCCTGTCCCTGTTTGCGGAACCACTCCTGCAGGGCCTGCCCCACACAACAACCCTCTCCCAGCTCGCAATAGAAATCTTCAAATTCGAGCATCGACCCGGACTTGGTGGAACCGATGGTGGACAGTCCGTAGGTATCGGCAAAGGTGTATTTTCCGGCCAGGTAATTTGACTCGGTGAAACGGGCCGCCGAGCAGGCGAAGAGGTTGTAAAGAAAGCCGTCCGGGTCTATCGTCTGGATCTCACTGGCGGAGAGCTCTCCTCCATCCTCGGAGAAGTATTCCTCCAGATCGAACCAATCCCCGGTGCCATACCCGGGAGCCCAGACGAAGGAACCCGTGGAATCCCCCTCCCCTGGCTGAACGGTCGCCTCACCACCCAGGTAATCCTGGGTGAGACGGGTGGCCGGGTCGTGATTCTTGTAGTATCCGTTCATCAGCCATCCGTGGATGTAATCCGCGGTCGTGGGGGCGGGATCGTAGGCAAGTCCTTCCACCTCCAACTTCTCAGAATCCCCAAGCCTCCCGGAGAGCTGAGCGCCATACCAGACGCTGATCTTGATCAGCAGGCGATTCCAGCCCGCCGCCAGATCGAGCTGCACCTGTTGAGCATCCGGTTCGAAGCTGTGATAGGTGTTGTCGTAGTAAACCACATCGCCGTTGAGCCATATCTTGGCCCCGGAGTATGTGCCCAGCCAGAGAGTTATTGTCTGGGCGGACTCGCTGTACAGATGAGTAAAGGCGTAGACGGCTCCCACATCCATGTCGCCGTAGATGGTGGAGAAATCGAGAAATCCGGAGCCGATGTCCCACAGTTGCCAGGTCTTCCCCCCGGAGACGAGGCCCTCATAGGCGTCGATACCGGCCTCACCTCCCAGGAAATCCTGGTTCAATGCTCCCCAGAAGTTGCTCCAGTAATGAAAACCGTTGGTCAGCCAGGCGGTGACATAGGGCGCATGCCGGTCGGGGTCATCGGGGTCCTCCAGGTGATAGACCAGCCCGGGGATGGGACTTCCGCCCGTGTCGGTGAAGCGGGCCTTAAACCCGTAATCATACTTATCCTGAGCGACCTTGACCAGAAGGGAGTTGATTCCCTCGTTCAGGGTAACGGCAACAAGGTCAAATTCAAAACCATGCGTTCCATTGGGATCGGTCAGTATCACCGACCCGTTCAGCCAGATCTTGAAACCGTCCTGGCCGCTGATGCGCAGCTGGCACTCCCGCGAAGAGTCGGATTCGACATAGACATGAGCATAGCAGGCGCAGTCGCAGGGCCGGGAGCTGAAGACGTGACCGCCGGGCCAGGAGTGGGCGCAGACCTGGATGGTCTCATAGCCCGTGCCCAGCTCGATGGCGTATGTGTCGGCAACGGTCGTCTGATGGTCATTGACGGCCTTCACCTGGGAGGAATAGATGGAGTCCATGCCGCAGGTGGTCCAGTCACTCCAGTCGTCATCGATAAAGGTCAATCCGCGTTGGGGCTGAGCAAGAGTTCCCCCTCTGTGGGCGGCTATTTTGCC
>DAOVRJ010000229.1 GCA_030628225.1 Candidatus Zixiibacteriota bacterium
AATTTTGCATTTTTCATTTTTCATTTTTCAATGCCTTTCTGTTAAATCCACCCCACCCTCCGATACCACTCAACCGTCTCCCTTATGCCCTCTTCCAGAGATACAGACGGCCGATACCCCAACTCCTCGCCGGCCTTGCCCGGATCGCAGGTCCAGCACTGTTGGCTCATCTCCCGGGCCTTCTGACGGTTGAGCACCGGGGTCTCCCGGGTGAAGGAGGCGAACAGCTCCCCGAAAACAGCGGCCACGCGCACCGCGAAGATGGGCAGATGGATCTTCAGGGGTCTCACCCCCATGGCGGCCGCCATGGTACGGGTCAGCTCGTTCCAGGAACAATCCCTCTCTCCGGAGACGAAGTAGGTCTGGCCGGCAGATCTCTCCGACTCCCCGGCCAGCACGATGCCCTGGACCACATCCCGAACGTGGCAGATGCTCAAATGACGCTCCCGGAAACCCAGCAGAGGTCGCAGGTGCTTTTTTAGGATGCGGAAGTAGATCAGAAGGTCCCTGTCGCGGGGGCCGTAGACCACCGGTGGGCGGATCACAGTCACGGATAGGCGATCCCGGAACTCGGCGGCGGCCTCCTCCGCCAGCAGTTTGCTGCGACCGTAGTCGGAGATGGGCGAACATTCATCCGTTTCTCTGAGCGACCGTCCCCCGGGGCTAGGCCCGCAGGCGGCCAGGCTGCTCACCAGCACGAACCTCGCCATCCCCGGATTGTACCGGGCACAGACCTGCAGAAGATTCATCGTTCCCCGGTGGTTCACCCGGTAGAAGGTCTCCCGCCGGCGGGCTTTGGTCACTGCGGCCAGATGAAAGACGATCTCCGCCTCTTGCGCCGGCTTCACCAGGGATGCGGGATCTGCCACATCCCCGTAGGCCAGGTTCAGCTGAAGACCTTCCAGCCAGCGCAGATCGCTGGTGCGGCGAACCAGGCCCGTCACCTGATGACCCCTGGAGAGGAGCGCATCCACCAGGTGGCTGCCCACAAACCCGTTGGCTCCGGTGACAAGGGTCCTCACACCCGATCCTCCTTCAGGGCGAACCATCTCCATCGAGGGAGCTCAGGAAATTCCTTGACAACCCATGCTCCCCGGTATATAATAACCACAGTTTTTCCTCTCTGTCCAACATCCCTGCAACTATATCATCATCTATCTCAAATTGCAAGCATTAATTGTCCCCGCTCGGGAGAGAGACCATGGATCTGTTTGATAAATGCCGCAAATACAAGGCCGCCCGGATAGCTCGCGCCAAAGGCTACTATCCCTATTTCATTCCCATCGATTCCGGTCAGGGCACCCAGGTGACCGTTAAGGGCAAGCGGCTGATCATGATCGGCTCCAACAACTACCTGGGGCTGGTCTCGCATCCCAAGGTGGTTGCGGCGGCGCACGCGGCTCTGGAAAAATACGGAGCTGGATGCACTGGCTCCCGGTTCCTTAACGGCACCCTGGACATTCACGAGCAGTTAGAGACAGAGCTGGCCCGGTTCATGCACAAAGAGGCCGCCCTGGTCTTCAGCACCGGCTTTCAGACCAACCAGGGAACCATCTCCTGTCTGGTGGGCAAGAGCGACATAGTCATCACCGACCGCAGCGACCACGCCAGCATCGTTGACGGATGCCGCCTGAGCTTTGGCCGGGTGAAAAAATACCGCCACAACGACATGGATGATCTGGAGCGAGTCCTCAAGACCATCGGTGACGGCCCCGGTAAATTGATCATCACCGACGGCGTCTTCAGCATGGAGGGGGACATCGCCAACCTCCCCAAGATCGTGGAGTTGGGCAAGAAATACAAGGCTGGCATCATGGTGGACGACGCCCACTCCATCGGCGTGCTTGGTCCAGATGGCAACGGCACCGCAGCGCACTTCGGCCTGGTCGACCAGGTGGACATCATCATGGGCACCTTCAGCAAATCTCTCGTCTCCATCGGCGGCTTTATCGCCGCCAGCTCCCCGGTCATCGACTACATCAAACACCACAGTCGTGCCTTGATCTTCTCCGCCAGCATGCCGCCGGCCTCAGTGGCTGCCGTGCGGGTCGCTCTGGAGATCACCAAGTCGGAGCCCCAGCGGCGCCAGCGCCTGTGGAAAAATACCGAGAAGATGCGCCAGGGCTTCCAGGCCATGGGTTACAACACCGGTACCAGCGAGACACCTATCATCCCCGTGGTCATCGGGGAGGACATCAAGACCTTCTCCTTTTGGAAGTCTCTCTATAAGAACGGGATATTCGCCAACCCGGTGATCACCCCGGCCGTTCCCCCGGGACAGGCCCTGATCCGCACCAGCTACATGGCCACACACACTGACCAGGAGCTGGACACGGTTCTGGATGTCTTCCGGCGGGTGGGCAAGGAAATGGAGATCATCCCCTGAAGCCACCCAGCGGGAAAAACAGCCAAGACCTTTGCCACGATCGTTACCTTCTCACATATCCCATGAGCTCACAATCCATCCAGATCCAGCCGGTGTCCTCCCGGGGCCAGCTGCGCGCTTTCATCAAGTTCCCCTGGCGGATCTACAAGAACGATCCGCACTGGGTCCCCCCGCTCATCGGCCAGCAAAAAGAATATTTCAATCCCCGGAAAAACCCCTTCTATGACCACGCCAAAACCCAGCTTTTCCTGGCTTTAACGGATGGTCACCTCGCCGGCCGCATCGCCGCGGTGGTCAACGAGGCCCACAACGATTTTCACCAGGAGAAAACCGGTTTCTTCGGTTTCTTCGAGTGCCTGGAAAGCTTCTCCGTGGCCGAGAAGCTATTGGACGCGGCCCGGGACTGGCTTTGCCAGCAGGGCATGGAGACCATGCGTGGGCCGGCTAACTTCTCCTCCAATGACGAGTGGGGCATGTTGGTGGATGGCTTCGACTCCAGTCCCGTGCTGATGATGACCTACAACCCCAGATACTACCTGGACTTCATGGACCGCTTCGGGCTGGTTAAGGTCAAGGACCTCTACGCCTACCGCTTATTCCTCAAGGAGGGCATATCGGACCGGCTGCGGCGCATGGCCGAGAGGATCCAGCAGCGGGAGGGGCTGACCATTCGGCCGATAAACATGAAGGACTTCGACGGGGAACTGAAGCGCATCAAGACGATCTACAATCAGGCCTGGAGCAAAAACTGGGGTTTCGTGCCCATGACCGATGCGGAGTTCGAGCACTCAGCCAAAACCCTCAAACCCCTGGTGGCTCCCGAGCTGCTCCTGTTGGCCGAGGTGAACGGCGAGCCCGCCGGATTCTCCCTCACCCTGCTCGACTACAACCAGGCTCTGAAAAAGGTCAACGGCCGTCTGTTTCCCCTCGGCCTGATCAAGCTGTGGTGGCATTCCCGGAAGATCGACTGTGCCCGGAACCTGGTCATGGGTGTGGTGCCCAAGTAACAGAAGCGAGGCATCGATGCCGTCTTCTATGTCAAATCCTTCGACGCCGGCCTGGCCAGAGGTATCACCTGGGGAGAGATGTCCTGGATCTTAGAGGATAATTTGCTGATGAACCGGGCCATGAAGCTCATGGGCGGTGAGATTTACAAGACGTACCGGATTTATGAGATGAGGATAGAGAGTTGAGCGAGTTAAGCGAGTTGAGAGAGTTGGAGAGTTTAGCGAGTTTGGGAGAGTTGGGAGAGTTAGGAGCTTTTTGAGCTCGGAACTGGGAACTGGGAGCTCGGAGTGCAACCCCACTCCCCTTTTGTTCCGATTTTAGCTTTTAACTCCGAGTTCCACGCTCCGAGTTCCGCACTCGGTGGGATGGGGTTGGGAGGGGAAAGGGTGGGGCAAATTTTGCATTTTGCATTTTTCATTTTGCATTTTTCATTC
>DAOVRJ010000143.1 GCA_030628225.1 Candidatus Zixiibacteriota bacterium
AAAGAGAGCGCGTTGGAGATGTATGAGCGCTGCCGGGCTCTAAAACGCGAATTGGGCTCGTCGGTACCAGAGGCGTTGCTTGACAAGATTAGGGAACTGGGTGGATAATACAAACGACAGGTAACCAGAATTTAAAATGGGAATTATCCCTTTGAAGCAGATTTAGATTCTTCAACAATTAAAGGAACCCATCGGAAGGGTTCTTGGCCTAAACGCCAAGTTTGCCCCGTCCATTTATTTATTTTTATAGCGCCGCCCGCATCATTAAGTGCCACATAATATCTATTACCCATGTTGGAAAAAATTAGAAAGCCCACAATGAGTCCAATAATTACTCCAAGCATAAAACTTTTCCAATTCATGTTATCACCTCCAGAACGGTACCCCCCGATTCCTGGCTACGGTCTATCTACATTTTCTGCGGATAGGCTTGGGCGGAGTATGTATATGCGATCTCACGCGCACGCGTTTCTGCCCCCGCTTTTCAACCCTTTCGGGTCGACATTTTATACGGGACCATGATCTCACCTCCTTTCAGTTGCGATGTTTGCCCTACCATCACAACTGAAATTTGGCGAGACAAATAGGGGGGTACCAGCTAATAATTGTCGTAGATCAATGCATTTGAAAGAACAGATTTGTAAATGTCTTGGGAATTATTGGGTTTGAGTACCGAATTTTTCGGACGCAGCAACTGGAATCCATCTAATATAGCCTCGTTGATCTCTTGCGCCTTGAAATCTAAATCTTTGTTTGTTTTGAAATGGTTTCCAGTCTAAATGAAGATTGAATAAAAACGACCATTTGTAACTAATTATAAAGTCAATATCTGCTTCGTCGATTCGTTCTATCCTTTCTATATTTCTTTTTGCCTCAATATTCAATTTGGGAATGAAATAATCTAATCTTAAGAATTCTGTTGTCTGCTCACCAGCCCTTAAAGTTTGAATATAAACTCCTTCATAAAGAAAAAGTCGATTCTGTATCTTAAGTGGTTTTGAAATTCCTTCTCTTGCTGTGCCAGTTAAATATCTTATGTAATAGGCCATTTCGATATCATATATTTCAAAGAAACCTTCGTTTTTTACTATAAATGGTGCAGATAGTGGATTAGAGGAGTGCGTAGCTAATGATGGTGTTATTGACACATTGGATTTCCAACCTAAGAAAATCGCTATTATGCCAATTATTACAGAAAACCCAATGATTGTTTTCCATATTAAAGCTAAAACCCTCTGAAATCTTGATCGAGATTTTGACTTGGGTTTGTGCTTTGATCGTTTCGGCATTGGTTGGGGTTCTCCTTTTTTACGTAATCATCTATATTGGAAATATCATTATCTCCCATTTAAACTAAGACCATTTGATAATACTTTCTTATAAACATCATCTTGGAAATTGTGATTGAATCTAAATGTAAATTCATTCAGATACAAAGGCAAGTATTTTGCCGACATCTTATGATGTGTTCCGATAAATGCACGCTTGAGAATGGACCAGAAACTTTCAACCCCGTTGGTATAGACTTGATCTCTCACATATTCTAACTGATGATTAATCCTTTTGAGGTTTGTAATCTATGGCAAGCTGGTTATACGAGGGAAATTCACCGACACAGAGCATTTCGGCGTTATTGTGGACATACTTTCTGATTATGCCACAGACCGTTCTGGCCTTCACGTTGGGAATCAATTGGGCTCTGAGCTTGCCGTTTCTTTGCCTGACTCCGATGATAATAGCTTTGCTTTTAGCTCCACGTCCACGCTTGCCGTGGGCTTTACCACCCAGGTATGTTTCATCTGCCTCAACAATGCCCTTGAATTTTTGTATGAAGTCAGAATCTTTCATGGCTCGTCTAATGCGATGCATCATATACCAGGCCGTCTTGTACGTGACTTTCAAATCCCGTTGTATCTGTTTGGCCGAAATCCCCTTCCTGGCATTGCACAAGAGAAACGTGGCGAGAATCCACTTATTAAGTGGCAAGTGGCTACCGTGGAAGATCGTACCTGCTGTTACTGAGAACATATACCGACACTTGAGACATTGGAATTTGTGGACGGTTTTGATACGAGAAATGGCACGTGATTTGCAGCGTGGACATTCAGGGCCATCGGGAAATCGTAGCCGTTCAAGAAATTCTAAACACGCTTCTTTGGTATTAAATCGTTCTGCAAGTTCGATTAAGGATGTCATTTCTTGGCTCCCCTCTAAAAAGTTTTTCAACTTTTTTCTTGACAGGAGCCAAGATTTATGGTATCGTTTAAGTAGAGTTGAGTTCTTAGCTCTTTGTCAGGGCTCAGCGTCGGGGAGTTCTGAAAACTTTAGCGAGTGGAAGAACTCCCCACAAAAAGAATGTTGCGGCCCCGCCGGGATTCGAACCCAGAGTCTCCAACTTAGCAAGAGTGGCGCATTATCCAGTTATACTACGGGGCCAATACAGTGCGGCGCAGGGGGATTGAACCCCTCATACCTGATTCAAAGTCAGGTGTCCTATGCCAATAGACTAGCGCCGCAAGATGGGAGAAGCCGTAATGCTGCTACATTACGGCTTCTCTTTTTCTTTCTCCCATTCTCTAAGGCCAAAAGTGGCCTTGTAGTCCTCTGATTTCTTGAACAGGTCTATTCTCTGATATGCCAAAATCGAATACAGTGTGGTATAAAGATTACGCACATTCTCATACGGTTTGTAGCCCTTATATCCACCTTCTATCATTATTTGGGCTATTCTTTTCAACGGCATCGGCTCTTTGTGTTCTAAGAGAATGGTCCTTGCTGCTTGAGCAGCTGTCATGTTTTCAAAACGGTTGGAGTTTTTGTTCATTAATCCTCGCATTTCCATTTGGGCATCTGATTCGATTTTGAGAAGCCCCTGTAGATATTCAATGGTCTGATTCAAGGCTCGCAGTTTTTTTCCTAACTCGGCTCGCTCTTTTTTGGCATGAATAAGTGCATCATTTATTGTTGTTGATTTCACCATTTCACATCACCTCCGATTCGCCTTCTTCACCCCATAATATAATATAGTTGGAGGGGAATGTCAAGTCTTTTATGTTGTGTTTTGAAATAAATGTTTTGTTGAGTTTACTTTTAATAATAACACCTGCCATGACTAAAAGCAAGCACTTTTTTAAAAAATAGCCGGCCGCTTGGCAGACTCAATTCGGAGCTTTCTGCCCCAAAGGGATAATTCCCTTATCTAATTGCAAAAACCTCATGACATTGGCCATCGAAATGGGCGCGAATGTGAAAGTTTGCGGGATTTGCGCCCGGGAGCGGGCGTTGAGCCAAAACGAATTGATAGAGGGAGCGGCCATTGGGTCCATGCAGGACTTGATTGGATGGATTTTAGATGCGGATAAGGTGGTGAGTTTCTGAGATGCGATACGTAATTCCTGAGAAAAACCAGAACCAAATTCTCGATCCACAGATGTGAGGAGCTCATGCCGGAACTTCCCGATCTGGAGGTTATTAAGGATTTTCTGGGCAAAGCCATTCGTGGCGTTCTGATCCAAGAGGTCGAGATAACCGAGCACCTGGTGCTGCGCTGCTCGGCCGACGACTTGATCGACGGACTGGAGGGAAAGGCGTTTTCTGGTGTTCGCCGGCGGGGCAAGTTTCTCATTTTTGATCTGGCTGAGGATGCCCATCTGGTCTTTCACCTCATGATCGCGGGAAGGCTCCAGTACTGTTCGGGCGGGGAGAAACCCCTGGCCGGGATATGTCTGCGCCTGAAGCTTTTCCCCGACCACGAGCTACGCTACTATGACCGCAAGCGAATGGGCCGGGTCTACTGGGTCGGGGAGACGGATTTTTCGTCGATCCCGCAGTTCGCAGAGTTGGGCCCCGAGGCCACAGATCCGGCGGTGGACCTGGAGACCTTCTGCAAACGCATCAGGCGCCACCCGGGGCTGTCAGCGGTGATGCCGGTGTCTGATAAGAGGTGGTTTGATTCTGAAAAGGAGGATTGAGGCGAAGATGAAAGTAGTCACTCTGGGAACGGGTGGGGCTATCCCCACGGTAAAGCGAGCTCTTCCGGCCACGGCCCTGATCCGCGAAGGAAAGATGTTTTTATTCGACTGCGGCGAGGGCACTCAGCTTCAGATGCGTCGCGCCGGCATCGGTTTCGGGCGGCTGGCCACAATATTCATCTCCCACCTTCACGGTGATCACTTGGCCGGGTTGCCCGGTCTGTTGATGACCATGTCTCTGCTATCTCGAGACAAACCGTTGCAGATTATCGGCCCCCCAGGTCTGAAGCGTTTTGTCAAGGTGACCAAAGAGACCTTCCGGTTTCACAGCGAATATGAACTCACGGTGCAAGAGATTGAGGGCGGTCGCGTTGACCAGGGTCCAGGCTATCTGGTGGAGGCTTGTCCCATGGACCACAGCATCTTCGCTCTGGGATACGCGCTGGTGGAGGAAGACCGTCCCGGAGAATTCGACCTGAAGCGAGCGCTAAAGCTGGGAGTTCCTGAGGGCCCCCTTTTCGGTCAACTTCAACGGGGGAAATCGGTGAGCTTGGCGGATGGGCGAGTGATTCAACCCCATCTGGTACTGGGCAGATCGCGGAAGGGGAGAAAGTTTGTGCATGCCCTGGACACGCGGCCCTGCCCGGCGGTGGTGGGGCTGGCCGAGGATGCCGATCTTCTGGTGCACGACGCGATGTTCGCCCAGGAGATGGCCGAGGATGCCCGGCAGATGGGTCACTCCACGGCTTCAGGCGCAGCGCGGGTGGCCAAGGAGGCCGGCGTGCGACAGTTGCTTCTGAGCCACATCAGCCAGAGATATAAAGACGAGCAGGTACTGCTCCAGGAGGCTCAGTTGGTCTTCCCCCAGACAGTGGTGGCCCGTGATCTGATGAGTGTGCAGGTTCCCCTGCGCCGCTAAATTTGAGCGTTGCTGGAGACCGGAGGCTAATCGATGAACATAAAGCCGCTGGCTTTCGAGAGCATGGGCACCCGAGGAGTGGAGATGCTTACGGCGGCGGAATTTGCCGGTCTGAAGAACGATCTTCTGGAGGCCAAAAGAAGACGGTTATACGGTCGCCAACTTGGGCCCGCTGCAGGAAAACCGGAGAACTTAATTGGCCATCAGCCGATAGCTTAGCGCTTCGAGCTCGATGGCCATATTTACGTTCCTGATGGTTACTTGCGGTGGAGCCATCAGGTTAACCGGCGCGAAGTTGAGGATAACCTTAAAGCCGGCCTGCACCAGCAGATTCACCACCGATTGGGCCTCGGTTTTGGGGACGGCCACGATGGCCATATCGATCTTCAACTCCCGGGAGACCTCAGGCAGATTCTTGATGTCCAGAATGATCAGGCCACGCTTGTTTTTTCCCACCTTAGCGGGATCCTTATCGAAAACGGCAACGATGTGGAACCCCTGTCTCTTGAACTCCTTGTATGAAATCAGCGCAGCACCCAAGCTGCCTGCCCCCACCAGGGCCACGTTCCAGGTGCGGTGAAGCCCCAGAATGTGAGCGATGGTCTCCTTGAGCTGACAGACCGGATATCCCAGCCCACGGGTTCCAAACTGCCCAAAACAGGAGAGGTCCTTCCTTACCTGAACAGATGTGGCGCCACCTGTTTGAGCCAGCTCCTTGGAGGAAACCATTTCCTGGTTCTTCCGTTCCAGGCGGGCCAGAGAGCGGTAGTATCGGGACAACCGCGTGATGGTGGCGTCAGAGATCTTGCGCATAGACCATTCCGGTATGATTACAGGAGTTAAAAGCTTGTGAAGACTTTCACAACCTGCCGATTAAAAGATAAGGTGAACCGGGGGGGGTGTCAAGGGATTTTTCTCAGGAGGGGCTTAAATAAGGCGGATGAGGATCAAGGTTATCATGGCGATGGCACAGGAGAAGGTGACGGTGATGCCCAGAATCTTACCCATGAAAGCGCCGAATCCTGCCTTTGCGGCTCCGGCCTGATCATCGCGGTGGATAAGCTCCAGGATAAAAGCGCCCAGAAAGGCTCCCAACAGGGCTCCCACCAGGGTGCCCACCAGGGGAAGGGCAGCGGACCCCCAGGCGGCTCCCAGGATGCCGCCCACCAGGGTGCCGATAACGCCCCACTTGGTAGCGCCGAATTTGAGAGTTGTGAAGGTGCCCAGGAGAAATTCCACCAGCTCGGAGAACACGGCTATGGCAAAAAGCAACAGCAGAAACTTTACGGTAATCCCGCCGTGGAAGTGGGTGATCAATCCGTAAATTAGGGCGTCGGCGAAGATAATAAACGTCCCCGGGAAACCAAGGAAGATGGTCACAATCCCGAGGACGAGGACGAGGTAGAACAAAATGAGACCGAAAACATGCAATGGACGCTTGGCCTTTAGCCTGTAAAGGGTCTGCTATTTTTTCTTGGCCAGAAGCCGGCTGTGCCACTCGATGAGCACCGGGCTGGCCACAAAAATGGAGGAGTACGTTCCAACGACCACCCCGATCATCAAGGCGAAGGCGAAGTCTCGAATGACCGCTCCACCAAGGATGAAAAGGCAGATTGTCACCGCCAGGGTGGTCAGGGAGGTGATGATGGTCCGACTGAGAGTCTGGTTGATGCTGGCATTGATGATGGCATTGTAGCTCTGGTTGCGCATGATGCCCAGATC
>DAOVRJ010000023.1 GCA_030628225.1 Candidatus Zixiibacteriota bacterium
TCTATCTCGGCCGCCACCTCCATGTGGACCTTGATGGTCACCAACTCCCTGGACAGGCGGGCCAGGTCAGCATTTTGCAACAGGTTTTGCTGAACTTTCCTGCTGGAGATCTCATCGGCCCGGGCGATAGCCGTCTCGATGTCCCCGAAGCGCTGAATCAGGTCGATGGCTGTCTTGGGGCCGATTCCGGGCACTCCGCTCACGTTGTCGGAACTATCGCCCATCAGGCCCAAAACCTCCACCACCCTGTTCGGGGGCACCCCGAATTTCTCCTCCACTTTAGCTTCATCGAAGAGTACCGGATCTTCCCCTCTCCGACGAGGATTCAACACTTTGACTCTTTCGGAAACCAGCTGCAGGAAATCCTTATCTCCACTGACCAAAACCACTTCCAAACTCTGTCTCTCAGCACAGCGAGCCAGTGTGCCCATGAGATCGTCGGCCTCGAACCCCTCCTGCTCCAACATGACGATGTTCATGGTCTCCACCACCTGTCGAATGCGAGGCATCTGGTCTCTCATCTCATCGGGCATTTTAACCCGCGTAGATTTATAAGCCGGATACATCTTGTGGCGAAAGGTGGGAGCGGCCGTATCGAAGACCACGGCCAGATGGCTGGGTTTGTGCTCGCGGATGATCTTCAGCAGAGCGCTGGTAAAACCGAATACGGCGCTGGTGTTCTCTCCCTTGGAGTTGATCAGGGGGTTGCGGATAAAGGCGAAATAAGAGCGATAAGCTAAGGCATGACCATCGATGAGAAAGAGGCGTTTGGGCTCAGTCATGAGATGGGTTTCTCCCTTCTTCCCAACAATCAAGGCTAACTCTCAACTGTGTGATGCCCTCTCCACCATCACCACTCGTTGGACCCCGGTATAATCTTTGATCACCCGGGGCTCACCGAAGGCCCTGGTCTTCACCATCAGTTCCCCCACTACCTGGGCCTGCCCGGCACCTACTTCCAGAACCAGAAGTCCATCTCTGGTCAGAAATTCCGGCGCCTCGGCTACCACCCGGCGAATGACCTCCAGCCCATCGGACCCTCCGTCCAGAGCCAGCAACGGCTCGTGGAGGCGGATCTCTGGGGGCAAGTTCTCCAGCTGATCACTGCTTACGTAGGGTGGATTGCAGACCACTGCCGTAAAAGCTCCCCTCTTTCCCTTCAGGGGATCGAAGAGATCCCCCTGAGCAAAACTAATTCTCTCCACCACGCCGTGTCTTTGGGCATTTCTGCGGGCCAGCCCCAGAGCTTCTGCGGAGCAATCCGTGGCCCACAGCCGGGCTCCGGAGAGATGGACAGCCAGGCTGATGGCGATCACGCCAGAGCCCGTGCCCAGATCGGCTATTTTCAGAGACGGTCCCAAAGATCTGAGCCGCTCCAGAACTATCTCTACCAGGATCTCCGTCTCCGGACGGGGGATCAGGGCCGCGGGACTCACCAGGAAATTGAGGGAGAAAAATTCCGTTTCCCCCATCAGGTATTGCAGGGGACAACCAGCGAGACGATCCTTCACCAGGGCCCGGAAGGCGGACACCTCCCGCTCTTTCAGGGGACGATCGTAATTCAGGTACAGGTCGATGCGCCTGAGGTCCAAAACGTGTCCCAGCATCACCTCTGCGTTGAGCCGAGGGTTGTCCAAGTTTTTTTTTCTCAGATAGCCAGCGGTTTTGCTCAAGATCTCCGCAATGGCCCATACCTTTCGTTTCTCCAAGGCTCACCCTAGCTTTTCGTGATTCAGGTGCTATTCTTTTTCCTGGGGATCATCTGTCTGGGCTTCCCGGAAGCGGCTCTCCGCCTCGACCAGCTTGGCCTTTATCTCCTTCAACTCCTCTTCTATCAGGTGAAGTTGACGGTCCTTCTCCTGGATTCTGATGCGCAGGTTATTAACCCGTTCCCGATCCTGGCCCCCCAGAGATTTCTCCAAGAGCCCGATGACGATCTTCCTCTCTGAAAATAAAAAATCTCGCACCTTCAGCGTTTTTTCTCGCTGAGCCTTCAAGCTCTGTACGCGTTTCTGCCGCTCCCTGGCGGCTTTATCGATCATGAACGCCCCCTTGGCCGAATGCTCGGCCTAAAACCTGTAGCCTCACATCAAGTCAGCGGACAAATGGGCGGCCAGTGAAAAACCTGCCCAGAGACAAGGCAGGTTCTTCAGATCCGCTCAATTGTTGCCAAACTCCCTCAACTTCTCTTTCCTCTCCTCTGTTTTCAAGGTCTGAATCACCTCTTCCAGCTCGCCGGCCAAAACCTGCTCCAGTTTGTAAAGGGTCAAACCCACGCGATGGTCGGTCAGCCGACCCTGAGGAAAGTTATAGGTCCTGATCTTGGCGCTGCGGTCGCCGCTGCCCACCTGTGACTTCCGGCTCTGAGCAACGGCCCGGTGCTGCTTTTCTTGAATTTGGTCTAAAACTCGTGCTCTGAGAACCTTCATGGCCTTGGCTTTGTTCTTATGCTGGGATTTCTCATCCTGGCAGGTGGCCACGACTCCCGTGGGGATGTGCGTGATACGCACCGCCGAATCGGTGGTGTTCACGCTCTGCCCGCCGGGTCCTGAGGAGCGAAAAACGTCCACTCGCAAATCTTTAGAATCGATCTGAACCTCCACCTCCTCGGGCTCCGGAAGAACCACCACGGAGGCGGCGGATGTATGTATGCGACCACTTGACTCGGTGATGGGCACCCTCTGCACTCGATGAACCCCGCTCTCGTATCGCATCTTTCCATAGGCGCCTGATCCCTCCACGGAGAAGACGATCTCCTTAAATCCACCGATTTCCGTAGAATTTGAGCCCATTATCTCGATATGCCACCCCTGTCGTTCAGCAAACTTCGAGTACATCCGAAACAGATCGGCCGCAAACAGGCTGGCCTCCCCCCCACCGGTCCCAGCCCGTATCTCCACGATGGCATTACCCTTGTCCCGGGGGTTCTCCGGCACCAACATCAGCTTCAACTTCTCCTCCAGCCGCTGTTGCTCCCGTTTCAGCTCCTGGATCTCATCTCGAGCTAAATCGGCCAACTCCTCATCGGAACTTGACAGCAACATCTCATCTTCCTCGATATTCTGGCGCACCTGAGTATATTTTTTATTCACCTCCACGATCCCGGACAGATCTTTGTACTCGCGGGCCAGCTTCTGAAGCTGCTCCCCATCAGTCACAATATTTGGATCGCTGAGCATCTGATGGAGAGCGGAATGCCTGGAAATCAGCTTGTCTAACTTCTCCAACATAGCACGACTTTTCTCTATTGGACGCGGAGGCCAACGGCCTCCACCTCAGGGAGCCAACGCCTCTTTTAAGGCCACCAGGGCCACGGCTATCTGATCGTCGTCAGGTTCTTTTGTAGTGATTCTTTGAAGCCACAATCCCGGGGCCATGAGCACTCTGGCCAGTCGGTGTTGATGAGCTCGCCCGGACAGCTTGAGCAGCTCATAGGAAACCCCGGCAACAAAGGGCAGCAGCAAAAAATGTATCAAAAGTCGCTGGGCTAAACCGGGAAGATGGCCCGTCTTCAGGGCAAACACGGTGTCTGCCAGGGAAAAAACCAGGATGGCCACCAGGGCCACGATGAGCAGAAAACTGGTTCCACAGCGGGGGTGTTTGGTGCTGAAGTTCCTGGCTTGCTCAGGAGTAAGTTCATGGCCCGCCTCGTAAGCAAAGATGGACTTATGTTCCGCCCCATGATATTCGAACAGTCTGCGCAACTCGTGAAACAGCGAGATGACCCATACATAGACCAGAAAAAGGATAATACGAATGGCTCCGGCGACGAGGTTAAAGCTTATGGCCCCTTTATGTATCTGCAACAAATTGGTCAACAGAAGCGGGGTAAAGAAAAAAATGGCCAGTCCCAACCCCAGACCGAGAATTAGACTGACCACCAGAAATCCTTCGTTGCGGGAGGCTTTTTTTTTCCTTTCCCGGGCATCTTTCTCCTTCTGCTCCTCCTCCAGATCGTTCATGGCCACCTCTGCCGAGTAGTTCAGGGTTTTCAGGCCGATGACCAGCATCTCAAAGAAGGAAATTACACCTCGAATGACGGGTAAACCCAGGAGACGGTATCTTTTAGAGAGGGCCACATAGGGTTCGTTCTTCACAACGATCTGGCCATTTTTCCGCCTGACAGCGGTCACCACCCGTTTGGGGGAACGCATCATCACACCCTCAATGACTGCCTGTCCTCCCACCTCGATCTTATCGGTTTTTCCGAACATCTTGATCGCTTTCCTCCCCATCTGGATGAGAAAAGAGCGCTGAACCGGGTGTTTCCCGAGTAAAACCCCCTCAGCGCCCCAAGATTAAGCTACTGCTCGTTGCCCTTTGTATCGGACTGTTTCTCCTCCACCTGCTTGTCAGATTGCTTCTGATCCGGGGACTCCTCCGTTTTCTGATCCGCAGCCTTCGTCGCCTTCCGATCCGGGGATTTCTCTACCTTCTCCTCCGGAGATTCCTCCGTTCCAAACTCCTTCAGACCATATCTCCTCCGAAATCGCTCCACGCGACCGGCCGTATCCACCAGCTTCTGCTTGCCGGTGAAGAAAGGATGGCAGCTAGAACAAATTTCAATCCGTATGTTGCTTTTGGTAGACCGGGTGTGGATCACGTTCCCGCAGGCGCAGGTGATAGTGGTTTCCTTGTACTCAGGATGAATGTCTTTCTTCAAAATAGCCTCCTAATACATCTTTTCTGGTTCAAGAGTTTAATAAAAAAATATAACAAAAATGCTTCCCCGATGCAAGAGAAAAGGAACTCGCCCGATCTACTCGCTCATAGACTCTAAAAACCGCTTGTTGCTCTTGGCAGATGTCAGCTTTTTTTTCAGAAACTCCATCGTCTCTATGGCGTTCATTTCGTTGAGAAATTTTCGCAGGATCCAGATCCGGTTCAGCTCCTCCTCGCTGAACAGCAACTCCTCTTTGCGGGTACCGGACCGATTGATGTCTATGGCCGGAAAGATGCGTCGATCGGCCAATCGGCGATCAAGAACCAGTTCCATATTTCCAGTCCCCTTGAACTCCTCAAAGATCACCTCGTCCATACGGCTCCCCGTTTCGATGAGGGCCGTAGCGATGACCGTCAGGCTACCCCCCTCCTCGATGTTACGGGCCGCCCCGAAAAAGCGCTTGGGTCGCTGGAGGGCATTGGAATCCACGCCACCGGAGAGTATCTTGCCACTATGGGGCACCACGGCATTGTGGGCCCGAGCCAGTCGTGTGATGCTGTCCAAAAGGATGACTACGTCGTGTTGATGCTCAACCAACCGCTTGGCTTTCTCCAGGACCATATCCGCCACCTGGACATGCCGCTCTGCGGGTTCATCAAAAGTCGAGCTGATCACCTCACCCTTCACCGATCTTTGCATATCGGTGACCTCCTCCGGACGCTCGTCGATGAGCAGAACGATTAGTTGGATACTGGGACTATTAATGGTTATGCTGTTGGCGATACTTTGCAGTAACATGGTCTTACCGGCCCTGGGAGGAGACACTATCAGGCCTCTCTGCCCCTTGCCGATGGGGGTAAACAAGTCCATGATCCTCATGGACAAATTCCCCGAGGGTTCCTCCAGCTTGACCATTTCCTGAGGATACAGGGGAGTGAGATTGTCGAACAGGATCTTCTGCTTGGCCAGCTCGGGGTTCTCAAAATTCACCGCCTCTACGCGCAACAGGGCGAAGTATTTCTCCGTCTCCTTGGGAGGACGAATCTGGCCCGAGATGGTGTCTCCGGTGCGCAGATCAAACCGCTTGATTTGGGAGGGGGAAACGTAGATGTCGTCAGGACCGGGTAGGTAATTATAGCCGGGAGATCTTAAAAATCCATATCCCTCCGACAATATTTCCAGGACTCCGGCGGCGAAAATGAACCCGTTTTTCTCCGTTTGGCCCTCCAGGATCTTAAAGATCAGCTCTTGTTTTCTCGTGCCGCTGACCCCGGAGATCTTCAAATCCTGGGCCACCTTTAATAGCTCGGAGATAGTTTTGGTCTTCAGCTCCACGATATCCATGTTTGTACCTCTTGGGGAGAGAAAATTTCCATCTCGGCGCACATCCTATCACCAGTGTGTTGCCGGAACCGTTCCGGTGAAACTCACAGCAGCTCTGGCGAACCGGATCACATGTGAGTTGGCGCACTTATGCCGATCAACTTGAGGGCGTTTTTCAGAACGACCTGGGTGGCTTTAATCAAGGCGAGTCGAGCTGCGGTAAGACCTGCGTTATCAGTCACCACCCGGTATTTGTGGTAGAATAAGTGGAATGCGGTGGCCACATCTCGGAGGTAAACAGTTAATCTGTGAGGCTCCAAGGACCTGGCGGCCCCCAGAATGACCTCGGGCAACAGGATGATTTCCTTGATCAGGTCCAGCTCTTCCTTTTTGTTCAGCAAAGAGAGCTTCACATCTTCAATGGCAGGAAGAGTAACTCCCTGATCTTTTGCGTGTTTCAGGATACTAGAGATTCGGGCATGCGCATACTGAACGTAGTAAACGGGGTTCTCCTCGGATTGTTCCACAGCCACATCCATGTCGAAGTCCAGATGGCTCTCCAGCCGACGCATCAGGAAAAAGAAGCGGGCCACATCCGTGCCCACCTCTTTTACCAACTCCCGCATGGTGATGATGGACCCCGCTCGCTTGGACATCTTCACCGGCTTGCCTCCGCGAAGGAGATTGACCTGCTGAATAATACGCAGGTCCAGCCGGCTGGCATCTATGCCCAGGGCCTCGACGGCCGAGCGCATTCTCGGCACATAACCGTGATGGTCTGGACCCCAGAGGTCGATGATTCTATGAAATCCGCGATCCAACTTGTTCTTATGATAGCCGATATCCATCAGAAAATAGGTGGCCTCACCATCTTCCTTAATGAGAACTCTATCTTCCTCGTCGTAGAAATCAGAGGATCGGAACCAAACGGCTCCTTCCCGCTCGTAGATGTGCCCGCCCTCGGTCAGCAGGGCCAGAACCTCCTCCAGGACTCCCGATTTCTTCAAATTCCTCTCGCTCATCCACACGTCGTAGGTGACCCCAAATTGCTTCAAATCATTCTGCTGCGCGGTTACAAGCTTGTGCAGAGCCTGATGGCGAATTTTCTCGCGCGTTTCGGCCGGCGGTAAGGAGAGATACTCGATGCCCACTTGATCTATGAGTTCCCTGGCCAGATCGATGAGGTACTCGCCGTGGTAAGCGTCATCGGGAAGCTCCACGGACTCCCCCAAAAGCTGGCGATACCTGATCTCCACTGATTCGGCCAATCGTCTCACCTGGGCACCAGTATCATTGACATAGTATTCCCGCTCCACATAATGGCCCGTCGCCTGCAGAATATTGGCGATGCTGTCGCCCACCGCAGCGGCCCTGGCGCTAACCACGTTCAGGGGACCCGTGGGGTTTGCGCTGACGAACTCCACTTGTACTTTCTGCCCCTTGCCCAACTCAGATTTGCCGAAGTTTTTTTCCTGCCCATGAATCTCCAGCAGCTGATCCCACAGATACCGGCTGCCGTAGGTGAAGTTGATGAAACCGGGCGCCCACACAGACCAGCTCTTAATCAGCCCTCTGTTCAGCTTAAGCTTCTGGGAAATAGCCTCAGCAATGGCCTGGGGATCCTGGCCTGCTTTTTTTGCCAGAATCATGGCTGCATTTGTGGACAGATCCCCGTGAAGATCCTTCTTCGGATGCTCCAGCTGTATCTCATCGGCAGACAGGCGCGGCAATCCATCTATCTGGGCAATCACCCGAGCTATTTTTCGCACAAGATATTCCTTGACCATCTCTCACCCGGCGGATTTCACCTTTTGGTCGGAGAGCATCTCCATAGATGCATCGCCCCATAGATGCTCCAGCCTGTAGAAATCGCGAACTTCTCGGTCAAAAATATGTACAACCACATCCACGTAGTCCAGCAACACCCATTTAAGGGCCGAATATCCCTCGACGTGCCAGGCTTTGATATTCTGCTTCTTCAAGCCCTCTATAATGGCATCGCTGATGGCCTTCACGTGGACATCTATATTTCCCGAACAGACAAGGAAAAAGTCCGTTACAGACGTAATTTCCCGCAGGTCCAGGACCTTAACGTCAACAGCTTTCTTGCTTAAGGCAATTTCCCCGGCGGCAACTGCAATCTCCCGGGCCGTGGTCCCCAACTAATCACCCCCTAAGATTTCCCGGAGTGGCGCCAGTTCCGCACAGTCCTTTCCCAAAATAAGCGTGACCTCCAAGAACAGATCCTCGTCCTTCTGCTGAATCACATTGTCCACACCGATAGCTCTAGCCACCTTCCAGGCGTAGCTCATTTCCCCCACCCGATCCACCACGATAGTCTCGGGGAATTCGAAATTCTCAGCATTGCCCATATTCACAACGTCAAACCCCTTTATTCTCAGAAAATCGGTGACCTCTTTGGCCAAGCCGGCCTTCCCACAACCATTCAGCACCTCTACCCGCACTATCTTCTGCTCCACGGGCATCGGCTTTTCCGGCACCTGGGTCAACCGATAAATTACGGAAAAGAGAAATACCATGAAAATGAGCACCAGAAACAGGATGCCCACCTCTAAGCCCCGCGATCTGAGGTTCAGCTTACCGCGGGAATTTCTCCTGTGGGGACGTCGACTTGTTCTTTTTTTTCTGATCATGATTAGACGCAGCTTAACCCTTTGCGGTATCGTTTAAAACGCCTGACGAGCAGCCCCGGCCAGGACAGCTATATCTTCGTGGCCATCTTCAATGGCCCCCTTCTCATCGACAAAAACCTTTTTATGGAGGTCGAGAGGTTTCAGGAGGGATTTCAACCACTATCGTGGAGACAGGCCTCTTCTTGTTGAGGCCGGAGGCAACAGTAGAACTCAATCTCCCATTGAGCCCCAACCACCTCGAAATCTCCAAGGTGAGTCGTGGTAGTCGATCACGGGCTGCGATCGGTAGTTAAACTGAATGAAGACGTTGTCGATGGGCTGAAAATCCAGTTGAAAAGCGGTCATCAAGGCTTGACGGCGGAAAATCGAGGTGTTCGAATTTATTGCCAGGGGCCGATGGAAGTACCCCAGGTTTACCTTCACATTCAAACTCGGGGAAACGCGGTAGGACAACATGTTCTGATAGAGACCAACCAAGTCCCCCGATTTTCCACGGGAGGAATAGACCAGGCCGTAGCTCTGGGACATGTGCAGCCGCTGTGGGTCCAGCAGGGAAAGGCCCTGGCCAAAGCTACCGAAGATGTTCTGGCCGGACAAAGGGTAAGTCAGATCCGTTCGCCCAACAACCCCGGTCCCCTCGGCCAACAGCACTGAGGGCAACAGTACCAGTATACATATTAGCAACCAACTTGTTTTTGACCACATCATAAATTCGCTCCCCGACTCAGCACAATACGCTCATTTGTAAAACTATAACATATCCCCCTCAAATGTCAACCCTTTTTTTTAGTTTTTAAGTGAGCCATGATTCTCTCCACCTCTAATAACTGATCCACGGAGTTCACGCCCAAAACTTCCTGAGGATCACCGGCCACGACTGCCGCTACTGGTAGCTCCCGAGAGCGCAAGATAGCAATGGCATCGGGCAGGTAGAATTCGCCCTGGCGGTTGTCCCGGCCAATCTGGCCCAGGACCTCGAATATCAACGGGGCCTGAAAGCAATAAGCTCCCGTGTTAATCTCCTTGACGGCCTTTTGTTGCTGGTTGGCATCTTTCTCTTCGACGATGACATCAAGCATGCCCCCGGGGGTGCGCAGGACACGCCCATACCCCCGTGGGTCCTTTAGGATGGCCGTCAGCACCGTGGCCTTGGCGCTGGAGGCCCGATGTTGGCTCAGCAAGCGATAAACGATCTGGTCGCTGAGCAGAGGAGTATCACCGCAAAGGACTAAAAGCTGGCCACGAAAACCGGACAGGATTCCCTCAGCCTGCAGCAGGGCATGGGCGGTGCCCAGTTGCTCCGCCTGGACAACGAATTCCACCCTTTCTTCTTGGAGAGCCTGAATCACTCGTTCTTTCTGATGGCCCACCACAAGGATGACCCGGTCCGAGCCGACAAGCCGGGCCGTCTGGATCACATAGGTCACCATAGGACGTCCGCACACCGGATGCAGGACCTTGGCCAGACTCGATCTCATCCGCTTTCCCTCGCCGGCGGCGAGGATGACCGTTGCCAGGGATTTCATTTATCTCCATTTCAAACCCGAATCAACAGGTTGTCGATAAGCCGCGCCCGGCCGAACGTCACAGCCAGAGCAATGAGAACATCCCCATCCAGTTGCTCCAAAGATCGAAGCTGTGCGGCATCCACGATGGAGATATAGTCTATCTCAGCCCTCTCTCCGGCCTCTATCATCCGGGTCATCCCCTGTATTAAGTTTTTGGCGGACCGCTCTCCTGCACTGATCTGTGACCCGGCCCACTCCAGAGCCCGAAACAAGACCGGGGCTTCAGCTCGCTCCTGAGGCGTTAGATACTCATTTCTGGAGCTCATGGCCAGCCCATCATGTTCTCGAACTGTGGGCACAACCACAATTTCCAGATTTTGTTTCAAATCCCTGATCATCCTGCGGATAACAATTGCCTGCTGGGCGTCTTTTTGACCGAAAACGGCCAAGTGGGGCTTGACGATGTTGAACAACATGGTCACTACTGTGGCCACGCCTCGAAAATGACCGGGGCGTGATGCTCCGCAGAGAACCTGTGTGAGTCCCTTCACCTCAATGTACGAGCAGTATCCCTTAGGATACATCTCCTCAACCGAGGGAACAAACAGGATGTCACAGCCCGCCTGCTGGGATAGCCGGGTGTCCCTGGTCAAATCGCCAGGATAGCTCTGATAATCCTCCTGGGGACCGAACTGGGTCGGATTGACGAAAATGCTGACTACAACCAGCTGGCTGAGCTGACGGGCCCGCCGGATCAGGTTAAGATGGCCCTCGTGCAAATAGCCCATGGTGGGTACAAAACCGATCTTTTTCCCAGCACACCGGGCCTTCTCGGCAACCATCTGCATTTGATCTATGCCTGTGACGACCTTCACGAAAAGCCCCTCCCCGGCTCCCAGAGCTCAGTAACTCTCCTCCGGGCTGGGAAATTTGGCCTCCTTAACATCCTGGATATAGGCCTGGAAAGCCCCTCGCATCTGTTCGGCCAGTCGCGCGTAACGCCTGACGAACCTGGGCTTGAATTTCTCAAACAGTCCCAACATGTCGTGTACCACCAGCACCTGCCCATCACATTCAGGACCGGCCCCAATTCCTATGGTGGGGATTTTTAGCCGCTGGCTGATTTCCCCGGCCAGATCGCTGGGAATCTTCTCCAGAACCACTGAAAAGCAGCCCGCCTTCTCTATCGCCTGGGCATCTTGGATGAGGCGCTGCGCCTCATCCTGAGATTTTCCACGAACTCGATAGCCACCGAACTGATGGATCGATTGTGGCGTGAGCCCCAGATGACCCATCACGGGAATGCCCGCTCCGGTCAATTTGCCAATGGTCTCCACCATCCTCTGGCCGCCCTCGATTTTCACCGCCTCTGCGCCGGCTTCCTGGAGAAGCCGCCCGGCATTAACCAGGGCATCTTCTGGGCTGACCTGAAAGGACAGAAAGGGCAGATCGCCGATGAGCAGGGCCCTCTTTACGCCTCGCCGAACAGCCTTGGTGTGGTAGACAATTTCATCCATGGTTACCGGCAGAGTTGTCTCGTGGCCGGAAAAAACCATGCCCACCGAATCGCCCACCAGGATGGCGTCTATCCCCACCTCATCCAGTAACTGGGCCGTCAGATAGTCGTAGGCCGTCAGAACGGCGATCTTCTCTTGGGACTTCATCTGTCGGAAGTGCTCGGCGGTCATCTTCTCATTCATGGCCCAACCTCTTTCCTCAAAACTATTTCCCGCAACCCAGAGCTCAGGGACGGGCTCGGAGACACCTCCCTCACTCTCTCATGGGCACGTAATACCTGGTACCCACGTGAGGCTTGCGGATCTGCTCCAAAAGATCCTCAAGATCATCGGAGTTGTGCACGAAATCTATCTTGACCGTATTGACCACCAGAAGGGGGGAATCGGTATAGTGAAAGAAGAAATAGCTGTATGCCTCGTTGAGGCGCTGGATATACTCGGCGGAGATGTTCCGCTCGTAAGGGCGATTTCTCTCCCGGATTCGGTGCATCAGGGTCTGAGTGTTGGCCTGAAGATAAATGACCAGATCCGGTTTCGGGATGTCCCGCTGCAACAAGGACCACAGTCTTTCGTAGAGACTCAGCTCCTTCTCGTTGAGATTGATGTAAGCGAAAATTTTATCTTTGTCGAAGAGATAGTCGCTGACGGTCTTCTGCTGAAACAGATCTTGCTGGGGAAACTCCATTTGCTGCCGATAGCGGCTGAGCAGAAAGAATAGCTGGACCTGAAAGGCATAGTGGACGGGATCCCGGTAAAAATCCTCCAGAAACGGGTTTTCCTCTACCTCTTCCAGGACCATCCGGGCGTTCATCCTCTCGGCCAATAACTTGACCAGACTGGTCTTGCCGACACCGATGACACCCTCAATAACCACGTAATTCGACTCAGTCATGTTCTGATTTCCCTCTGGGCCGATAGCGCCAAACCCTCTTCGTGTCGCCTGTGCAGGCCAACAACTCGGCCATGCTCTTCCCCCGCTGTGGGTGCACCACGGACGGAGCGATCTCAACCAGGGGTACCAGTACAAAAGCCCTATCGGCCAACTCCGGATGGGGAACGATCAAATCTGGTTGATCGATGAGCTTATTGTCGTAAAGGAGCAAATCCAGATCGATGCATCGGGGCCCCCACCGCCAGGTCCTCTGGCGGCCCATACGTTTCTCGATGGACTGCAAAACGGCCAGCAGGTCTTGGGGCGAGTACTCAGTGGACAGCTGCACTACGGCGTTCAAAAACAGGGGCTGATCCTGAACTCCTACCGGCTCCGTCTCATACAGCGAAGAAGAGCGCAGGATCTCCATTCCCTGATCCTGCTGAAGAAGATCTAATGCCTGTTTGATCTGGGCCTGACGATCATTTAAGTTTGACCCCACACCCACGAAGACGATGGCGATGGGAAACCTCCTCGATTTACTCCGCGGAGAGTTCCACCTCCACGCAGTCCAGCCTTCCGGGAAGGGGGGGCTGGGGTTTGCGCACTCGCACCAACATTTGCTCAGGCCGATATCGTCCGGCAATGGCGGTGAGAATAGCCTGGGCAAGAGCCTCCAGCAGCGAGAACTCCCCCTCCACCACCACCTCCTCCACAAGACCGTAGATCTCTCCGTAATCGATGGTTTGAGAGAGATCATCGGAAACGGCAGCCCGGCGCAGATCCAAGGAGATCTCCACGTCAACCTCCAAGATCTGGCCCAACTCCCTTTCTGCGGCCGTCACCCCGTGATGGGCATAAAAGGCCATGTTCAGAAGACGAATGACACCCATATTCATTCTGTAGTGGGGATGAAAAAGATCCATCGGGAAGCGGCTGTTGATGTGGACATCAACTCCGCACAGCCTGGCGTTTCCGCTGCCAGGTGAAAGCTTGCTCTTTGATCCGCTCCAGGGCCAGCTGGAGACGATCATCGGGTACTGTCAGGGAAATACGCACATAACCCTCGCCTCCCTCGCCAAACCCGCTTCCCGGAGTGACCAGAACCCCTGTGCGCCGGAATAACCGGCGCGAAAAACCCAGGGAAGTATAACGACCGGGGACAAGCGACCATATAAATGGAGTGGCCTTGGGCCGGTGCAATTTCCACCCCAGGTCTCGAAACCCCTGGACCACCATATCCCGTCTGCTGGTGTAGCTTTCCCTACAGGGAGGTACCAGGGAGAGAGCTCGTCCGGCTGCCCTCTGGAGAGCCGGCGATGGGCCCGCGAAAGCACATCCCCTCACCGCCGCCAGCCCGGCGATGATCTGCCGATTGCCCACCGCAAATCCAATTCGCCATCCGGCAAGGTTATAATCCATGGACAGGGAATAAAGCTCTATGCCCACTCTTTTGGCGCCGCGGGCCTGCAAGAAGCTGGGGGCCTGGTATTCGTCGTAGGTCGTCTGAGAATAGGTGGCATCGTGCACCACAACCACATTGTGAGCCAGGGCGAACTCAACCGCCTCCCGAAAGAAGGCCAGATCAGCCACGGCGGTAGTGGGGTTGTTGGGGTAGTTGAGGAAAAGCAGCTTGGCCAGGTGAGCAGTTTTTTCGGGGATCTGCCGAAAATTTGGCAGAAAATCGTTCCGTTCAAGGAGGGGCATGGTCTCTACCCGGGCGCCAGCTAAAATAGCACCGGCTCGATAGAGAGGATAGCACGGATCGGGAAGGAGCACCACCTCGTCGGGATTGACAAAAGCCAACGGAAGGTTAAGTAAGCCCTCCCAAACCCCATGAAGTGGAAGCACTTCCAATTCCGGATTCAGAGAGACCTCGAACCTGGCCTCAAACCACTGGGCCACTCTGCGACGGAACTCCTCAAGACCAAACCCTAAAAGGTACCGGTTATGCCCACCTTCTCTGGCCGCCTTGCAGATCTCGGCCACCACCTCCGGGGAAGGTGGCCTTTCGGGATTGCCCAGGCTCAGATCGATGACGTCAACATCTCGGCGAGCTGCCCTCTGGGCTTTTCGTCTCAAACCCAAAAACAGACCGGCGGGTATCTGGTGCAACCTCTCGGCACGCTCGATGACGATTTTCTTGCGCATCTAACCTCTCCGGGATAACAGATGCCCTGAGCGCACACCTCAACAGAGACATGAAGTTAAGTCATCTCGAATCAAAAATACAATATGTCGGCGATGTTGTCAAGGAAACTTTTTAAAAGTTGCCCGGCCCCTCCTGGGGAAAAAAGACCCCCAACGAGAAATTCGATGGGGGTCCCTTTTTTGTTTGACAGACGGGCGATTTAGTACATGCCACCCATGCCGCCTCCGGGTGGCATAGGCGGCGCTTTCTCCTCTTCGGGAATATCCGTCACCAATGCCTCGGTGGTCAGAAGCAGTGCGGCGATGCTGGCAGCGTTCTGCAGCGCCGTGCGCACCACCTTGGTAGGATCGATTACGCCGGCTTTCATTAGATCCTCGTACACCCCCGTTTCGGCGTTGAATCCCACATTGGCAGGCTCATTCTTGACCCTGTTGACCACAACGGAGCCTTCCCAACCAGAGTTGTTGGCAATCTGGCGAATAGGCTCCTCCATGGCTCGCCTGACAATATCAATGCCCACCTTCTCATCTCCCTTGGCATCGACCTTTTCCAGAGCGGGAATGGTCCTCAAACAGGCAACCCCACCGCCGGGTACGATGCCTTCCTCCACAGCAGCTCTGGTGGCGTGCAGGGCATCTTCCACCCGGGCCTTCCTCTCCTTCATCTCCGTCTCTGTGGCCGCGCCCACGCTGATCACGGCCACTCCCCCGGCCAGTTTGGCCAGACGTTCCTGGAGCTTCTCCTTGTCATAGTCGGAGGTGGAATCCTCGATCTGCTTTCTGATCTGACCCACCCGGTCCTTAATGTCCTTGGTGCTGCCTCCGCCCTCGACGATAGTCGTGTTCTCCTTATCCACAGTGACTCTCTTGGCCTTGCCCAGATCGGCAGTGGTGGCGTTCTCCAGCTTAAATCCTACCTCCTCGGAGATCACTCTGCCACCAGTGAGGACGGCGATATCCTCCAGCATGGCCTTGCGGCGGTCTCCAAAACCCGGGGCCTTCACGGCACAGACCTTAATGGTGCCGCGCAGCTTATTCACCACCATGGTAGCCAGAGCCTCCCCCTCCACATCCTCGGAGATGACCATAAGGGGCTTGCCCATCTGGGCCACCTTCTCCAGAATGGGCAGCAGATCCTTCATGGTGCTGATCTTCTTGTCGTGGATCAGAATCATGGGATCTTCTAACATAGCCTCCATCTTCTCGGCATCGGTGACGAAGTATGGAGA
>DAOVRJ010000078.1 GCA_030628225.1 Candidatus Zixiibacteriota bacterium
GCTGGAAAGGTATTGTCATGCCTGTATTCGCAGGAATGACAGAAGAGAAGTTCTCCCAACTCTCACAACTCGCCTAACTCTCTAAACTCTCTGAACTATAATCCAGGATCAAGGATCGGTTTATTCTTTTAACGAATCTCGAATTTCGAATCTCGAGTCTCGGTCTTTCATCCAGCATCGAGCTTCGCAGAAGGCAGCGCCTGCGTCCTCTATTTCTGCATCTTCTGTGCCTTTTCGATTTTGGCCCATGTGTCCCGAAGCGAGACGGTTCGATTGAAAACGAGTTTCTGAGCAGAAGAATCCGGGTCGACGCAGAAATAGCCTTGCCTGAGGAACTGGTAGCGGTTCCCCGGCTGCGCATCGGCCAGGTTGGATTCCGCCTGGCAACCGCTCAGGATCTCCCGAGAATTCGGGTTCAAGTGGGTCTTGAAGTCCTCTCCCTCGGCGAGATCGAGGGGATTTTCCTTGGAGAAGAGATGGTCGTAGAGGTGCACTTCAACATCCAGGGCATGAGCAGCCGAGACCCAGTGCAGCGTTCCCTTGACCCTGCGGCCATCCTGGGTCCAGCCGCCGCGAGATTTGGGATCATAGGTGCAGTGCAGCTCGCTGATCTGACCGGTTTGTTCATCCTTGATCGCTCGCTGACAGGTGATGTAGTAGGCATGCTTCAGGCGCACCTCGCGTCCCGGAGCAAGACGGAAAAACTTTTTTGGAGGATCTTCACGGAAATCCTCCTGCTCGATGTATATTACCCGGGAGAAGGGAACCTTACGAGTTCCCATAGATTCATCCTCGGGATTATTGCTGGCCTCCAGCTCCTCTTCCTGCCCTTCAGGGTAGTTGTCGATGATAACTTTCAGCGGCCGCAAAACAACCATTGCCCTCGGCGAACGCCTGTTTAAATCTTCGCGAAGACAGTGCTCTAACAGGGCGATGTCCACGATGCTGTCCCGCTTGGCCACGCCGATCCGGTCGCAGAAATTTCGAATGGCCTGGTGCGTATAACCCCGGCGGCGCAGACCGCTGAGAGTTGGCATCCGGGGATCATCCCATCCGCCGACGTGTCCTTCATCCACCAGCTGGCGGAGTTTTCGTTTGCTCAGCACCGTGTGGCTGATGTTGAGGCGGGCAAACTCGATCTGCTGCGGATGGTGGATCCCCAGCTGGTCAAGGAACCAGTCGTACAATGGTCGGTGGTTTTCAAATTCCAGATCACACAGTGAATGCGTGATTCCCTCGATGGAATCCGACTGGCCGTGAGTGAAGTCGTATGTCGGGTAGATGCACCATTTGTCGTCCGTTCTATAGTGTTTCGCACGCAGAATACGGTACATGACCGGATCGCGCATATTCAGGTTGGCGGAGGCCATGTCGATCTTGGCCCGGAGTACTTTGGCACCGTCGGGAAACCCCCCGGCCCGCATGCGCTCAAAAAGCTCCAGATTCTCCTCCACCGAGCGATCGTGGTAGGGGCTTTCTCTCCCCGGCTCGGTTAATGTCCCCCGATATTCGCGAATCTCATCGGCGCTCAGGTCGTCCACATACGCCTTGCCCATCTTGATCAACTGCACGGCATACTCGTAGAGCTGCTCGTAGTAGTCGGAGGCGAAATAGAGCCGCTCTCCCCAATCGAACCCCAACCAGCGGATGTCCCGCTTGATGGCCTCGACATACTCCATGTTCTCCTTGGCAGGGTTGCTGTCGTCCATGCGCAGATTGCAGAGCCCGCTATAATCCGCGGCGATGCCGAAATCTATGCTGATGGCTTTGGCGTGGCCGATGTGCAGGTATCCGTTTGGCTCCGGTGGAAAACGGGTGTGGATGCGCCCCTCGTGTTTGCCGTTCTTTATATCCTCTTCAACGATGGCCCGGATGAAGTCCAGAACAGGTGCGGCATGGCCAGGGGCGGTTTCTGTGGCGCCCTTCGTTTTCTCGTCCGGATTGTTGCCGGGGTCGGCAAGCGATTTGTGCATCAGAAGTTAACCTCGAATCTAGCTGTCGATCTCAGGTCTGACGGTAGAAAGCTGACCTTACGGATATTAATCTCGACGTCCGAAGAGGACGCTGTACTCCTTTTCCAGTTTCTTGAGCTTTTTGCCGGAAACACCGCCTAAGGCCTCTATTGCTCTGCGCAGCCGCATGCGAACCATGTCCGAGCCGAGGATCTCCATGGAATCAAACAGCGGTGTCCACACCCGCCGGCCGCTCAAGGCCACGAAGAACGGTGCCAGGAGATCGCGTAGCTTCAGCTCGAGCGTCACGGCCATATTGCGGAAAAGAGCATCGAGCGCTTTTGCCGAAAACCCCCCTTGTTCTTCCAGTCTCCAGACCGAAAACTGCAGGATCTCGGCGACTTCCTGCGGTGCTTTTCCCTTGATCTTGAGCTGCTGAGGATCGAATGGCACCTCGTCGGCGAAGAAGGCGGCGGTCAGGTGACCCCAATCGGCCAGCGTCTCCAGACGGGGCTGAACCAGGGGGATGATCCGGCCGATCCTCTCCCGGTTAAGCGCCCAACTCTCCAGCTTTTCCTGAAGCGCCCGGGGAGAAAAGTCCTCCCGGATATAGCGTCCATTTAGCCAGCGGAGTTTGTCGACGTCAAAGACCGGACCGCCCAGCGAGATCTTCTCCAGCTGAAGATTGGCCAGCATCTGCTGCAGAGTGAACTTATCCTCGCCGTCCGGCATCGCCCATCCCATAAGGCCCAGGTAGTTGAGCAACGCCTCTGGCAAAAACCCGGCTCGACGATAATAGTTGATGGAAGTCGGGTTTTTCCGCTTGGAAAGCTTCGATTTATCTTTGTTTCTGAGAAGGGGCAGATGACAGAAGATGGGCAGATCCCATCCGAAATACTCATAGAGCTTCACGTGCTTGGGAACAGAGTTGATCCACTCCTCGCCCCGGATCACGTGGGTAATTCCCATCAGGTGGTCATCGACGACAACGGCCAGGTGATATGTGGGAAAGCCGTCGGACTTGATGATGATCTGATCGTCGACCAGCGCCCAGTCCTTGCGGATCTCCCCGCGCAGGAGATCCTGGAACACACATACTCCTTCACCGGGTATCTTCATCCGGATGACAAACGGCTGGCCGGCGCTGGCGCGTTTGTCCGACTCCGCCGGCAGAATGTTGCGGCAGTGCCGGTCGTATCCGGTGTCCGGGCCCTGACGGGTGCGCATTTTGTCAAGGCGTTCCCTGGTACAGAAGCATCGATACGCGTGGCCTGCCTTCAGAAGGCTCTCCGCATGCTGCCGATAGATCGCCAGTCGCTCGCTCTGGCGATAGGGCCCGTGAGGTCCGTCGATGTCGGGACCCTCGTCCCACTGCAGGCCGAGCCAGCGGAGCGATTCCAGGATCGCATCCTCGGATTCCTTTGTGGAGCGGGCCTGGTCGGTGTCCTCAATGCGCAGGATGAACTTACCCCCCCGCCCTTTGGCGAAGGCGTAATTGAAAAGCGCCTGATAGGCGGTTCCCACATGCGGATCCCCGGTGGGCGATGGCGCGATGCGGACTCGAACCTGTTCCCCCATACTGGTATCACTCCGTGCTCAGGGGTGGTGTGGGGGATTGAAAGGGTGGGGATTCCCGGGGTTCCAGTTGGATCTCTATGCCCCCAAGTCCCCGAGCGAGAAGATTGTAGAGTCCGGCGAAAAGAGCGGTCATCAAAGAGCCAAAAACAGCGTAGAAAATGGCCAGAAAGATGGCTACAAAAAAGCCCATAATGCCGCTAAAAAAGCCGCTCATCCTGCCGAATTCACCGGGACCGGCGAAATCCATCATCTGGCCCACAAAGGCAAAGAAAATGGCGTAGAAGAGTCCGACGATCAAACCGAGGACGGCGAAGATGACGAAGGATATCTTCATCACAGACCAGGCGTTGATTTTCTTTATCTGATAGATCATCGTCGGCTCCTTGAGCCTGTAGGGAGAAAGGGGATTAGGGATTAGGATTTAGGGGGCAGGGACTTAGTAATTCCTACCTATCCGTATAATAAATGCGCCTGAGTATTATTAAAGAGCTCTGTTTTTCCCCTAATCCCTGGTGGGGCTGGGTGATGCAGGGCCCCTAATCCCTAGTGCGGTCGGGATGCCAGGGGCAGCGCATCGCCTTTCACCAGCATCCGCCTTTTTTAAGCGGAGAGGGAGGGATTCGAACCCTCGGTGGGCTTGAGACCCACAACACCTTAGCAGGGTGCCGCCTTCAGCCAGCTCGGCCACCTCTCCGAATCCTATTATTTGCTTTGAGTTATTGGTTCTTCAATCTTTTAAGCGAGTGGGTAGGTGACCAGCGCCCGGTTCTGAGATGCTGAGACAGCGTGATTATTCAGGTTCTTCCGGGAGCAGTGATTCTATCTTAGCCAACAAATCAGGTACGTCCCTTGTGGTGGTTTCCCCGATCTCATCTGAATCTACAGCGTCATATGCATGAATAAGATGGCCTCATCCCGTCGCATGAATCTCCTCTTGTTCGGAGAAAAGCACTTGAGCGGTCCCCAGTATTTCCTTACGACGTGCGCTTGTTCGCTGCTATTTCCCATTTTCCCACAATGAGTAGAGTGACGTCTTTGGAGATATCTTATTTCATTGACGCATCCTGAGAGGTCAGTTTTACTAACTCAACGCGTCGGTTTTTAGCCCGTCCTTCCTCGGTGGTATTGGGCATCACCGGTTTGGATTCCCCAAATCCCTTAGGTGTGAGCCGGGTGATATCGATTCCAAAAAGCCCAAGATAGGTGACTACGGTTTCGGCCCGGTTCTGCGAGAGTTCCAGATTATGCGTTTCCGAACCCTGGTCGTCGGTGTGACCCTGGACCTCGAGCTTCAGGTCGGGATTTTCCTTCAGCAAGGTTGCGACGTGTTGAAGCTGCTTAGTGGACTTAGGCTGAAGACTGGCTTTGTCGAGGTCGAATAGGATATCATGCAACTGGACACGGCCCTCGGCCTCCAGGGCAGCTTTCATCTCGGCCGGACCAAAAGTCAGGCTCTTCTTGAATCCTGCTTGTTCGATAATGCGCAGGTCTTGCATGGATTGGTTCCAGATGTGGACCTCGCACCAGGTCGTACCACCGTCGTCCCCGGGAAGGGTGAAAGTAAGGTATCCCTGATTCTCGTACAGAATCGTGCCACCGTTTTCCAGTGCAGCCTGTTTGTAGTTTTCCCGGTACTCCAGAATTGAATGGCTGGCGTCCCATTTCCCTTTGGAGTCCAGGAGGATATATCTGAGCTTCCAGAACTTACCTTTGACCGGCTTCTTAACCCTCTTTCCGGTCTGGGGATCGGTGGTCCAGAAGCTGTATTCCGCGAAATTCTGGTAGAGGTGCTGAACATTATGGATAAGAACAGATCCGGGAAACGGCCGGATCAGAGGGTGCTCTTTTACATCTTGAGCATGGACTGGAACAGTAAGAATGAAGAAGAGAACAAATAAGTAAAAAAACTTAAAACGATTCATCGGTCTTCCTCCTGGTTTTGGGATCCAATAACTTGGAACTTCATATTCCTAGCAGTATTTTTCACAATGTGGAATATGCAAATGCTAATATTCCCAAAGTTAAGCCATATAACTACAATATAGACTGCCGAATGAAAATTCCAAACATTGCCTGGATAGCAAACCGCTCAATGTTAAGCCGCCATCAAACCTTAAAAACTTGGCGGAGGGTGAGGGATTCGAACCCCCATGGGCCGAAGCCCGGCGGATTTCAAGTCCGCTGCCTTACCAGTTAGGACTAACCCTCCTGCAGGAAAATTAGTTTTTTACCCTAGCAAATCAATTTAATGTCTTTTACCTCCATTGTCAAGATATATTCACCATGACCGGCTGGGCAAAGCGACCTGAGCCCTACCTTTGTGAGGAAAATAATGGGTGCTTTTATCCCGGGGAAGGGGGAAGAAGTATGGGTTGGGAGCCATCAGCCCCTCCTTGGTGGTGAGACGAGCTCAAACACAAGCAGGAGAAGGGTTTTATACCGATCACGGCTCCTTTCAGGAGAAAAGAGCGCGATTTTCTGATCACGTCTTGGAATTTGCCAGCTTTCTGGCAAATTGCTGAAAACAAATGCTTCTCCCCTGTGCCGCCAGATAACTCTCGGCGGCTCTTCTTCCCGTTGAATTTCAAAAAGAACCTGTTCTGGCCAGCTATCTCCTTGTTTTGGCATGCAAAGTGCGCGACAAATGGAAAAAACCCACCGTGGCATGGGTCTACCTTTTTTTCAGGACCGGGAAGATGAAAAGAAGAATCCTTGTTGTTGACGACGAGGAGTGCATACGCCGGATAGCCCAGGATTTCCTGGTGAGCGAGGGCTGGGAAGTTGATGTGGCCGATGATGGCCCACCGGCTCTAAAGCAGATCCAAAAACGTCATTATGATCTGGTTCTCTCCGACATCAAGATGCCCCAGATGGACGGGCTGGAGCTCATCCGCCGGGTTCACCAGGTGGATCCCCACCTGATCACCATCATCATGACCGGCTTCGGCAGCATGGAAACGGTCCAGGTGGCGCTAAAAGAGGGCGCTTATGACTATATTCTGAAGCCGTTTCAGCTTGCAGAGCTCCGGCAGGCGGTGGAAAGGGCTTTTGAGCGCCAACAGCTTATGGAGGAGAACATCCGCCTGAAGGAACTTGCCGGGCTGATCGAGGTCAGCGAGACCATCAACACCACCTTGAGGAAACGAGATCTATACAAGTTGCTCCTGAAGACGGCCCTTTCCCGGACAGATGCCACCCGGGGATCGATAATGATCTATAATGAGCAAAGAAAAGGTCTGGAGATCGTGGCCGCCGAGGGGCTGGAAGAGGGAATCGTGCAAACCACTCTGGTGAAACCCGGCCAGGGCATCGCCGGAGTGGTTTTTCAAAAAGGAAAGCCGGTGGTTGTTAGCGACATCACCAAGGACCCCAAATTTGGTCCTCTGCGACGGGGATATCAGGACAAAGCCTTTATCAGCATGCCCCTGGAAAGGGATGAAGAGCTGATATCTCTGCCCCTGAATGCCTCGCGGAGAGTTATAGGGGTGCTCAATTTGAGCCATAGAACCACGGGGAAGAAATTTACCCTATCCGAGCTGGAGGAACTCCGTGTTCTGGCATGTCAAGCCGCCGTTTCCATAGATAACATGTTTTTGTTCTACGATTTAGAAGAAGCCTATTTGAGTGCGATTCAATCACTGGCCCTTATGCAGGAAGCCCGGGATTCTTATACCAGCGGACATTCGCAAAGGGTCACTCAGATCTCGGTTGTTATCGCCAAGACCTTGGACCTCTCCCAGAAGGAAATAGAGCTTTTGCAGCATGCCGGCATGTTGCACGATATAGGGAAGATAGGTATTCCCGAGGGCATCCTGAACAAACCTGGAAAATTGACCTCGGCGGAGCGCAAGATCATACAACAGCATCCCGTCATCGGTGAGAAAGTCTTGAAACCGGTGAAGTTTTTAGCGGAAGTCCGGCTAATTGTCCGGCATCATCATGAACGAGAAAACGGAACCGGATATCCAGATGGCTTGAACGGGAAAGAACTTTCTCCCCTGATCAAGATCATCAGCGTCGCCGACGCATTTGACGCCATGGACTCTAACAGACCACACCGCCGTGCTTTGTCGCGAAGCCAGATCAAACAGGAGCTCCGCCAAAACAGCGGAAGGCAGTTCGATGCCCAGGTGGTGGACGTCTTTCTGAAGATCTTGAAGAGTAGACCGGAGAAACTGCTGAAGAAACAAACAGGTCAGGGTCTGCCCGACCTGGGGGAGGAAATGCTCCAGACAGGAAGCCGGCCAGGACCCAGGGTACGGCAAAGTCCCGCTGGCGGGAAAAAAAAGGTTAAAATTGCAGTAAAAGCATAAGAACTTCAACGCAAGCGGACCTTACCCGGTGCTTCTTTCACGCCATAAAGAACGAAAATGGAAACTTCATGGTGTGGCTCTCTAGCCACATCTACAGATTGGTCAGCCTGTTACGCGCTCCACGGCTTATCTCGAGGGCTCCCAAGAGAAACGATCTCATGAACCAGCAATCCCTGAAGATTCTCCTGGTTGAGGATGATCCTGAGGTTGGACTCATCACCCAGATGGTTTTAAAAAAAACGAAGGTGCCCAACGAGCTTTTTGTAGTTGGAGATGGACAAAAAGCCCTGGATTTTCTCTATCATAGGGGGAAATATTCCAACGGCAGAAAAGCTCCCCAGCCCGATTTGATTCTTATGGAGATCGATCTGCCCAGGATCAGCGGCCTTGAGGTGCTCAGGAAGCTGAAGGTAGACAAGGAGCTTAGAAGAATTCCTGTCACTATCATAGCTCGCTCAGGATGCGATGCGGACATAGCCGAAAGCTATGCTCTGGGAGCGAACACCTACATCCAAAAACCGATGGGGTTTGACAGGTTCGTCAGGACAATCCGGTCCTTCTACCGGTACTGGACGGTTCTGGCCAAATTGCCATCTTGACCAACGAGCAGACTTGGGCATAGCCGTTCTATCCGGTGGTTCCTGCAGCATCAGGGGATTAACCGGGCCAGCAAGCTCCACTTGAGCTCGATGGCTGATTCCGGGCAAAGCTCGTGGCAGCACAGACATGAGATGCATTTTTGTGCCCGGAGCCGCGGATGGGGCGAAGCTGCTGTCAGGGCTCCTGTGGGGCAGCTTTTCACGCAGGTGTTGCAGTTGGTGCAAATTTCCGGAATGATCCGCGGGCGTGTGTAGATGAACCTCCTGACCAGATGGACCAGGGGTGTGGGGATCAGCTTGCTGGGATGGGATTTCGGCCGGACGAACTTCTCGATTCCCAGCTTCTCCGGGTCTTCCCCCAGCACCTGAATCTCCTCCGGGGAACATACGCCCAGACCTCGCCGGGCGGCCAATTGACATGTGCTGATCTCTCTGGGGGAGATGCCCACAGCCAGCCCGGCAATTGCATCAACGGCAACAGCATCATTACCCGCCAGCAGCAAGCCCACATCCCGTTTTCTCCCCGCCGACGGACCATTGCCATCCATGCCCTCTACGGCATCCATGAGTGTCAGTTGCGGGACGATTAAGGAGTATATGTCCACCAGGGCCTCGCTGAAAGGCCCGGGCTTGGGATGGATCAGGTGGGTCTCCCGCTTGCAAAACCCCGGGATCAAACCATACATGTTCTTCACAGCCCCGGTGAACAGGACCAGACTGTGCGTCTTGAGCTTGGGCAGATTGATGATGATGTCAACGTCCATGGCCAATCTGGAGATGTGATAGATCTGGCTACCTCGAGATTTTTTGTAGCAACCGCCGGCCTCGATGTTCACCAGGGGAACCCCGGTTCTCTCGGATACCTCCTGCATGCCCGTAGCCGCCCACACATCCTTTAAATCCCGGCCTGAGGCCCCGGGGCTGTCCCCGATCATCGGTTTTCCCCCGGCCTTTTTAACTTCCTCCGCCACCGCGGCAACCACCTCGGGGTGAGTGGTGATAGCCTGTTCCGGCATCTTGGGAGCCAGGAGATTGGGTTTAATGAGCACCCGGTCCCCTTTTCTGACCACCGAGCTTAGCCCGCCGATGAGGGCAAAACAGCGCCCAACGGCCTCTGTCACCATCTCACGCTCATATGCCGGACACCGAACCACCGCCACTTTACTTTTTACTTTTTCCTCAGCCGCCCGGGAATATCGCAGCATCAGACATCTCTCCATTTCCTGTCTTTCATGCCGATTGTTGAACAAAGGCCAGCGAGAAAGTAGTCGCCAGCCTGAGATCTTACAGTAATAAATCCGGCTGATCGCAAGAGTTTGTGGGCGCTGTGAGTGAAGGATGCTGGTGAAAGGCCGAGATTCGAGACTTGAGACTCGTTGAACCCCGAGACTAGAGACTCGTAAAGGCTGAAGTCAAAATATTTTCCCATTTTGCATTTTTCACTTTTCATTTTTCACTTTGCATTTCTTTTACC